>JBJOLA010000002.1:0-6169 GCA_046045815.1 Pseudomonadota bacterium | reverse complement strand
CGGGGGGCGGACGGAAGAAGTCAACGCGCGCGTCAGTATAGCTCACGCCGCCACTTACCGTGAAGTTGCGCGCCGGGCGCACCAGCCAATCGGCTTCGAACCCACGGCTCGAAACGTCACCTGCGTTGATGATCGTTGTCGTCACTGCGTTGTTAACGGTCGTCGGGAAGTTCGACTGGTAGTTTTTCACCTTGGCATAGAATGCCGCGACGTTCAGGATCACACGCCCCCCGAACATACTGTTCTTCAGCCCTGCTTCGAACGAGTCTGACAGTTCAGCTGCAATCGGCGCGTCATTGAAATACTGGAAGTTGAAGAACACGTTATAGGCTGGCCCCTTATAGCCGCGTGCATAGCTGAGATACGCCATATGGCTTGGGCTGAACGCATATTCGAGCGCTGCCTTGCCCGAAACATTGTCGTTGCTCGTACGCGCCGTCCAAGCTTGGCCGTTCGATCCGCCATAGGCACCGCCGTTTGCGAGTGCGAAATTATAGACACCAAGATCGAAGGCGGGGCTGATCCCCGTTGGGGCGCCTACGCCCGTGAAAGTTGTTCCGACATAATTGTTCTTGCGAATGTGATCGACGCTGAGGTTATCGTGGGTATAGCGCAATCCACCGACGAGGCGGAGGCTTTCCCCCAGGTGCAAGGTCGCCTGGCCGAACACCGCATAGTTTTCGAACACTGATCCAAAGTCCGCTGTGGCCGCCGGATTGAGTATCGTCGAGCCTGTGGGGCAGGGAGTTAGTCCGCTCGGTAGCGCGGCAGCTGGCGATGCCGTGCAATAAGTATCAGACCGCGTGAAGATGCGCCGTGCCTTTGCCCGATAATAATAGGCCCCGACAACATAGTCGACCAGCCCGCCCGTCGGCGATGTGAGCCGCAATTCCTGCGTGAAGGTTGACGACTTCTGCGGCCCATCGTCATAGATAAGCGGCACGGTCCGATAGACCTGATCGACCCAGGAACCATCACGGATTTCGGTATTGTTCCATTTGCGATACGAAGTGATCGACGTCAGTGTGTGTTCGCCGATGCCGAGATCAGCCTGAAGAGAGGCACCCCATGTTTCCTCAGTCGTGCGGGTATTGCGGCTCTGAACGATGTCGCGGGTCGCCGCACCCTGAATGGGGGCGAGTATTGACACCACCGCTGGAACAGTCGCTGCCGTCGGGTTGAGTGATCCAACCACGAAGGCGCAGCAATCATCGTCGCTTGTGCGATAGTCAGCCAGGAAGCGCAGCTTCAGCGATGACGAAACATCGCCAACGATCTGGAGGCGTCCGCCATAATGCTTGTAGCCATTGACGGTTGCCTTGGTGGTGCGGTTGTAGAGATTGCCGTCATAATTGCCGTAGAAGCCAGTGATCCCAGCCTTCCAGCCGCCCCCGATAGGGCCGCCGACCGACGCCTTGGCTTTGAATTCACTGCGATCAAAATAGCCGATCTCGGCATAGCCGCCCAAAGTGTCGCCGGGTTCGCGCGTGACGATATTGACGACGCCTGCCGACGCGTTTTTGCCAAACAAAGTGCCCTGCGGCCCGCGCAACACCTCAACGCGCTCGATATCGTAAAGATCGCCGAACGCCTCACCTGCACGCGCGAGGACGACGCCATCGAGCACGGTCGATACGCTTGGTTCGGCCGCAATCGAGAAATTGGTCGTGCCCAAACCGCGCAGGAACAAGCCCGAATTCAGCCCTGTTGTCCCCTTGACGAAGGTCAACGCCGGGACGAGCCGCGCGGAATCTTCGATATTATTTGTCGAGAGCTTCGCGAGGGTTTCTCCGCTGATTACAGAAACAGCAACCGGCACATCCTGAAGCCGCTCGGACCGCTTCTGCGCGGTGACGACGATATCGGCAGGCGCGTCGGCTTCTGCCGTTGCGGCAGGAGCAGCCTGCGCCAATGCAAGCGCTGGATTGAACACGGCGAGCGTGGCGCCCGCGAGCAGAATGGAGCGAAGTGCCTTCATAATTATATCCTCCCAGAATATGACAGCGTTATCTGACGGCGCTGTTAGACCAAAATAGCAGAGGTTGCAAAATCGAAAACGAGAGCGCGCGCTACAATGTGTCCGCACCGTGTATTTATGCAACAGTCGCGGGGTTAGAAGCCGAGTTCTGCCATTTCGACGACGCGCCTTTCACGCGCGCTAATTTCGGCGGCGGTACCAATCGCTACGGCACGCAGGCCGTCGTCAGCCGTCACCTCCACCGGCCCCTCACCCCGGATCGCGGCGGCAAATTTCTGATGTTCGTAAAAGGTCGAACCGTGATGATTGCCCGCCTTCATCGCGGCTTCATCTACCTCAACATGGCTGCGTTCCGCCATTTTCTGTCGCTGATAACCCACGCGCGGGCTGTACACAATTTCGCCGGATGGGATGCGGACATCGAGCCGCGCCGTGCTGCCGGACGCGATGATTTCCTCCTGCTCCTCCGCGCCGTCCGCAAACATGCACAGATCGAGCATCGCGCGGACGCCATTCGAAAAATCGATGGTCGTATAGCTATTGTCGATGATGTCGGGTGTCTTCCCGTCATAGCGCTCATCCAAATGGTTCACGTCCATCGCACCTGAACAATAGACGCGCACCGGCTCAGCCCCCACGATCAGCCGCATCAGATCAAAGAAGTGGCAGCATTTCTCAACCATCGTCCCGCCCGTGTTAGCCGAAAAACGGTTCCAATCGCCGACTTTGGGGAGGAAGGGAAAGCGGTGTTCACGGATCGAAAGCATTTTCAAATGGCCGATCTTGCCGCCGTGCAGCTGGTTGATATATGCCGCGACCGGCGGCATATAGCGATACTCCATCGCCGTCCAGAACACCGCATCATGAGCCTTTGCCCGGTCAGCAATCCAGCGAGCGTCCTCGATTGTCGTCGCCATTGGCTTTTCACACAGGATGTGGAGACCCGCATCAAACAGCGGCGTCAATACATCGCGGTGGGTGAAGTTGGGGCTCGCCACGATCACCGCATCAACCGTGCCAGAGGCGGCAAGTTCAGCTGATGATGAGAAGCTCCGCACGCCCAGCGCCGTGTCGCCCAGCGCACCTTTTGCCCAGTTGAGTGAGCTTTCGACCGGATCAGCGAGCGCCACCAGCTTGACGCCCGGCGTCAGCGCGAGGTTCTGGATATGCTCGATGCCCATCAGCCCTGTGCCAACAAGACCGTAACGGATGAATTCAGCCACTGCGCAAACCTCTCTTATGACAGCGATATCTTATCTGCAAAAATGAAGAGACAGGCAAGGTGCATTTCCGATTGTATTCCGCGCATTGCACGCCGTACACTCAGCACCTGGGGGTTATCATGGCGTCACGATCAACAATCAAAGATGTTTCCAGGGTCGCCGGCGTGTCGATCAAGACGGTCTCGCGCGTTCTCAACAAGGAACGTTACGTGCGGGATGATACCCGCACAAAGGTTGAGGCGGCGATGGCGGCGCTCAATTTTAGCCCCAGTCTAGCGGCGCGGACACTGGCGGGGCGGAAGTCGTTCCAGATCGCGCTCATTTATGACAATCATAGCCCCTACTATATCCACCAGATACAGGAAGGCGTATGGGCGCGGTGCAAGGAGGAAGGCGTGCGGATGCTGGCCCAACCTGCCGACGTTGCCTCGCCCACGATTGCGCAGGAGGTTGGCGGCCTGATCGACGAGACCCATGTTGATGGAATCATTCTGTCGTCGCCCGTTACCGATTCTGCTGCCGTGCTGAAGGAACTTGAGGGGCGCGGCATTCCGTTCGTGCGGATTTCTCCCGGCACCAATCACGCCGTGACATCGTCGGTTTTCATGGATGATGCGCAGGCCGCCGATGATATGACGACCCATCTGATCAACGAAGGCCACCGCCGCATTGGTTTCATCATCGGCCATCCCAACCATATGGCGAGCGATCAGCGGCTGTTCGGATACCGGCGGGCGCTCGACAGGGCGGGGGTCGCTTATGAACCCGATCTCGTCCGCCCAGGCCAGTTTGATTTCGCGTCGGGCGTCGCAGCAGCGGAAGTTTTGCTCGATCTGGCAAAGCCACCAAGCGCAATCTTCGCCAGCAATGATGATATGGCCGCAGGTGTGCTTGCGGTTGCACATCAGCGGGGGCTGAATGTGCCAGAGGCTCTTTCCGTCGCGGGATTTGATGATACCGATCTTGCCCAGCTCGTATGGCCGCCGCTCACAACCATCCGCCAGCCAACGCGTGCGCTGGCCTACACCGCAGCGGGATTGCTGTTCACGATGGGCGGACAAGTAGCGCATCAACGGTTGCAGCACGAGCTGGTGATCCGCCAATCGACGATGCGTTTGCACAAGCCAACATGACTTGACCTGGACCCCCGACATAGGGCATTTCAGACAACGTTATCATAAGCATCAGGATGTTCGCGCCCTATGAGTCAGTTGTCCGCGCCTCCCGCCACACGTCCATTGGGCAAATCGGGGATTATAGTAAGCAGCCTTGCTTGGGGCATGTGGCGCTTTCAGGGCGATGATGTGCGTGCAGCGCAGGCACGTGTTGAAGCGGCGTTTGCAGCCGGCATCAACTTGTTTGATACCGCCGATATTTATGGGTGCGATACGGCAGCGGGTTGGGGCTCCGCCGAAGCATTGCTTGGGCGCGTCTTTGGGTCGGCTCCCGCGCTCCGCGACAAAATGGTGTTGGCGAGCAAGGGCGGCATCGTCCTCGGTACGCCCTACGATTCCAGCGCGGCCTACATCGCACAAGCCATAGATGCCTCGTTAAAGCGCCTAGGCACTGACTGGCTGGATTTGTGGCAGATCCACCGCCCGGACGTGCTCACCCATCCGCAGGAGATGGCACGCGCGCTGGAAGATGCTGTGTCATCGGGAAAGGTCCGCGCGGTTGGCGTTTCAAACTTCACCCGCGCCCAAACGGCGGCCCTCGCAACCCATCTGTCGATCCCGCTTGTCTCCATTCAACCTGAGTTTTCGCCGCTGGCGATCGAGCCGCTGGAGGACGGCCTGCTCGATCAGGCAATGAAACACGGAACTGTGGTGCTCGCTTGGTCCCCGCTTGGGCAGGGCCGGATTGCTGAACCCAAGACCCAACGCGAACAAGATGTTGCAGCCGCGCTGGACGGGGTTGCAGCCGCACATAATGTGTCTCGCACAGCGGCTGCTTATAGCTGGATCATGGCCCATCCTGCGGGCATTATCCCCATCGTTGGCACCCAGCAGGTGGCCCGCATTGCGGAGGCTGCTGATGCGTTCAAAGTGACGTGGACACGGACCGATTGGTACAAGATTCTCGTTGCATCGAGAGGAGCACCGTTACCGTGACGAGCGAAGTCAGCTGGTTTTCTGCGCTATGCGATGACGACTACGAATTTCTCGGCGTCCCCGATCCGCGCCTTGCCTCCAGCTGGGAGCATTGCCGCGACATCGTGATGCAGGCCGAGCAAGGCGGGTTTGACAATATACTGCTGCCCTCTGGCTATGCCCTTGGAATCGACACCACTGCCTTTGCCGCAGCGATTGCCACACTCACGACGCGCATCCGCTTGTTGATGGCGGTGCGGATCGGCGAGAGCTGGCCCCCGCAACTGGCGCGCCAGATTGCGACGCTTGATCAGATCTCGCGGGGCAGGATGACGATCAACATCATTTCTTCAGACATGCC
The DNA here is from genome assembly GCA_046045815.1 of Pseudomonadota bacterium. Lineage (GTDB taxonomy): Bacteria > Pseudomonadota > Alphaproteobacteria > Sphingomonadales > Sphingomonadaceae > Aquisediminimonas. The sequence continues at coordinate 517 of JBJOLA010000002.1, read as the reverse complement.
GGGCGAGACAATGGAAAGCGCCCCGCGCTATGCCCGCACGACGGAGGCGATGAAAATCCTAAAGACGTTGCTGAACGGCGAGCCGCTGGATCACCAAGGGGAGCATTACCAGATCAAGGTTGATCCCCCGCGCGTCGGGACGGTCACCGGCAAATGCCCGCCGCTCTATTTTGGCGGCCTCAGCCCTGCCGCGCGCGATGCAGCTGCGCAGGCATGTGACGTCTTCCTGATGTGGCCCGATACGATGCCGAACGTCCGCGCGATCATTGCCGATATGACGGCGCGCGCCGCCGACTATGGCCGCACCCTCAAATTCGGATACCGTGCCCATGTGGTCGTGCGGGATACAGAAGCCGAAGCACGCGATGCTGCAACGCGCCTTTTGTCAAAGCTCGATGATGCCACCGGGGCCGCGATCCGTTCGAAATCTCTCGACAGCGAATCAGGGGGGTTTTCGGAAGAGGACTCGATTGTAGTGTATTCAAGAGATGTTTTCTATTATGAGGTATTTTTGTTG
>JBJOLA010000381.1:0-10402 GCA_046045815.1 Pseudomonadota bacterium | reverse complement strand
GCCGTGCTGGTGATCATCCCGTCGATATTTCCCTCGTTCAATCTTGTTGGCCGCGTGATCGGTGCGCCGGTAATCTGGATGCTCACCCATATCGGCGCGGCGATCGGGGTTCCGTTTGCCTGACGCGCTGAACGGCTGGATCATTCTCGATAAGCCGCTGGGCCTGGGCTCGACAGCGGGGGTGAGCGCGGTCAAGCGTGCGCTGCGAGAGGGCGGCTATCCCAAAGCCAAAGTCGGCCACGGGGGCACGCTCGATCCGCTGGCAACGGGCGTGTTGCCGATTGCACTGGGCGAGGCGACCAAGCTCGCGGGGAGGATGCTCGATAGCGATAAAATTTATGAGTTCACCATCACGTTCGGGGAAGAGACCGACAGTCTCGACCTTGAGGGCAAAGTGATCGCGACATCGGATGTGCGGCCAACACATGCGGAAATCGAGATGGTGTTGCCGCGCTTTACCGGGCCAATTGATCAAGCGCCGCCGGCCTTTTCCGCACTCAAGGTCGACGGCAAGCGCGCTTATGACCTAGCGCGGGCGGGCGAGAAGGTTGAGTTGCAGGTGCGAAACGTCGTTGTTCGAAGTCTTCGTTTCCTCGTTGCTTCGTGTGACTCAAAACATATCACACGAAGCAACGAAGGAACGAAGGGAGGGCTCGACTCTATCACCCTCACCGCCCATGTCTCGAAGGGCACCTACATCCGCAGCCTCGCTCGGGACATCGCATACGCACTCGGTACCGTGGGCCATGTCACGATGCTGCGCCGCACGAAGGCGGGTCCTTTCACCGCCGAAAACGCGATTTCGCTGGACTTTCTGTTTGAAACCGCTAAGCGCGCGGCCCTAGAAGACATTCTCTTGCCCATAAGAACGGCGCTGGACGACATCCCGGCACTCGCTCTTTCCCCGGAACAGGCAAGATTGCTCCATCATGGGCAAGTCTTGACCGGGATCGTTGCAGCAGACGGCCTTACTCTCGCATTGGACGGTGAAACACCGCTCGCGCTGGTGGAGGTTTTGGACGGAAGCGTCCGGTCCGTGCGGCGATTTAATCTTTAACTTTCGATGTCGAAGGAAAAATGAATGACGATTACAGCCACGCGCAAGCAAGAGCTTATTAAAGAACATGCCCGTCACGATGGTGACACTGGCTCCCCCGAAGTTCAGGTTTCGATCCTCACCGAGCGTATCGTCAACCTGACCGAGCATTTCAAAATCCACGCCAAGGATAATCATTCGCGTCGCGGCCTTTTGATGCTTGTTAACAACCGTCGCAGCCTGCTCGATTATCTCAAAAAGATCGACTCGGTGCGCTATCTCACGCTGATCGGGAAACTTGGTCTGCGAAAATAATTGCTCGTCATTCCCGCGAAGGCGGGAACCCATTCGTGGCACTGATTTTTGTTGATCACCCGATAACCGACTTAACTGGTTCTATATGGGTGCGAATGGGTTCCCGCCTTCGCGGGAATGACGGATAAGAAAACCGGCTTCCTACAATTCGGTAGAAAGCTGGCGCGGCGGACGAACCGTCCGCACACAGAAAGAAGCCAGAACCGCATTGGGCGGCTGGCTTGAAGGAAAATAGATGTTCAACACGAAAACTGTAACAATCGAGTGGGGCGGCGCGACGTTGACCCTCGAAACGGGCAAGGTTGCCCGTCAAGCTGACGGCGCGGTTATCGCGACGCTTGGCGAAACTGTTGTTCTTTGCGCGGTCACCGCTGCAAAGAAGGTGAAAGAGGGCCAGGATTTCTTCCCGCTCACCGTCAATTATCAAGAAAAATATTTCTCATCGGGACGTATTCCCGGCGGCTTTTTCAAGCGTGAACGCGGCGCGACAGAAAAGGAAACTCTGGTTTCCCGTCTGATCGATCGCCCCCTCCGCCCGCTTTTCCCAGAAGGTTTCTACAACGAGATCAACTGTATCGCGCAAGTGCTCAGCTATGATGGCCATAACGAGCCAGACATTCTGGCGCTGGTCGCAGCTTCGGCGGCGATGACGCTCTCCGGCGTGCCATTCATGGGCCCCATCGGCGCAGCGCGCGTCGGTTATGTCAACGGCGAATATATCCTCAACCCCACTGATGATCAGGTTGCCGAAGGCGAACTCGATCTGATTGTGGCCGCGACTTATGACGCGGTGATGATGGTCGAATCCGAAGCCAAGGAGCTTTCGGAAGAAATCATGCTCGGCGCTGTCTTGTTTGCCCACAAAGCGTGCAAAGAAGTCGTCAAGGCAATCGTCAAGCTTGCTGAACAAGCCGCCAAGGAGCCTTGGGCGATGGCCGAACAGGCTGATCTCTCGGCTGCGAAAGACAAGCTCAAGAAGCTGATCGGCAAAGACATTGAGGCGGCTTACAAGCTCACCGACAAGTCAGAGCGTTCAAATGCGCTCAACGAAGTGCGTGGCAAAGCCAAGGAAGCATTTTCGGATGCGACCCCACAGGATCAGATGGCCGCAAGCAAGCTCGTCAAAAAGCTTGAAGCAGAAATTGTCCGTGGTGCCATTCTAAAGACCGGCAAGCGCATCGATGGTCGCACGACCACGCAGATCCGCCCCATCGTCGCGGAAACGCACTTCCTGCCCCGCGCGCACGGCTCTGCTCTGTTCACACGCGGCGAAACCCAGACAATCGCAACCTGCACACTCGGCACCAAAGAGTCCGAGCAGATGATCGATGGCCTGACGGGCCTCAAATATGAACCGTTCATGCTGCACTATAACTTCCCTCCTTATTCGGTGGGTGAAGTTGGCCGTTTCGGAGCTCCAAGCCGCCGCGACATCGGCCACGGCAAGCTCGCCTGGCGGGCACTGCATTGCGTTTTGCCGACCAAGGACGAATTTCCCTACACGATCCGGCTGACGTCAGACATTACAGAGAGCAACGGCTCCTCCTCCATGGCGTCTGTTTGCGGTGGCAGCCTCGCGATGATGGATGCCGGTGTGCCAATCACGCGCCCGGTTTCGGGCATCGCGATGGGCTTGATCCTCGACGGCAAGGAATTCGCAGTTCTCTCCGATATCCTCGGCGACGAAGATCATCTCGGTGACATGGATTTCAAGGTGGCGGGCACGTCCGAAGGCATCACCACGATGCAGATGGACATCAAGATTGCTGGCATCACCGAAGAAATCTTCACCGCTGCTCTGACCCAAGCCAAGGAAGGCCGCGCGCACATCCTCGGTGAAATGGCCAAGGCGCTTGGTGAAACTCGCCAGGAACTCTCCGCGCACGCCCCACGCATTGAAACGATGCAGATCGACAAGGCAAAAATCCGTGACATCATCGGCACGGGCGGCAAGGTCATTCGCGAAATCGTCGCAACCACGGGTGCCAAGGTTGATATTGATGACGAAGGTTTGATCAAGATCAGCTCTTCCGACCTTACCCAGATCGAAGCCGCACGTAAGTGGATTTCGGGCATCGTTGAAGAAGCTGAAGTCGGCAAAGTCTACGACGGCAAGGTCGTCAACATGGTTGATTTCGGCGCATTTGTGAACTTCATGGGCGGCAAGGATGGCCTCGTCCACGTCTCGGAAATCCGCAATGAACGCACCGAGAAGGTGACTGACGTTCTGTCCGAAGGTCAGGAAGTTAAGGTCAAGGTTCTCGAAATTGATCCACGCGGCAAGGTCCGCCTGTCGATGCGGGTTGTTGACCAGGAAACCGGTGCTGAACTGGAAGATACACGCCCGCCCCGCGAAGAACGCCCTCGTGGTGATCGCCCAGATCGTGGCCCCCGCCGCGACGGTGGTGGCCGTGATGATCGTGGACCGCGCCGTGATGGTGGCGGTGGTCGTGGCCCGCGCCGTGATGGCGGCGGTGACCGTGCGCCCCGTGCGGAAGGCAGCGGCGATCCAGACTTCGTGCCGGCATTCCTGAAGGACGATTGATCCTTCGCGCCAAACTTGAATAATTGAGGGGGCTGCAGCAATGCGGCCCCCTTTTTTTTGGATATCGAGGGGCATGTGATTATCACGACGCCCCCTTGCCACCGTCAACGTGCCGTCCTAGCTTCCGTCCCGAAAACAACAGGGGAGCAGTTATGACTGAACAAAGCGAAACACCGCCCGCACTGACACCGTTCAACGGTTTCCTGATCCTAGTGCTCGTCTTGGTCGCCGTGATGGGGTGGATAATTCTCGGCACCAAATTGCTCGGCGTCATATCCTTCTTCGCAAGCTTCTTGTTCCTTTGGTACTGGGCTGCGGTTGAGCAGGCAGATTTCAAGCAGTGGCCGCAGTGCCTGATTGGCGCGCTGGTCGGGCTGGGGCTTGCGTGGCAATCCCATTATTTGCCAGTGCATTACGGGTCAGCGGGGCTGACCATCGCGCTGCTGGTGATTGTCGTGGCCATCTATGTGCAGATCATGAATTGGGTTCCGATGGCGGTCAATCGCAGCGCAATGCTCTATCTCACCGTGCTTGGTGCACCGGCATTGCTCGACAAGCTGGATGTCGTGGAAATGGCGACCGCGATCATCGGAGGCGCGATTTTCTTTGCAGGTGTGGTAAAGCTGGCATTCCTCTATGCAGCTCGCAAACGGTAGCTAAATTGCTGGTTGTCGAACCATCGGGCCAAGCGTGCGGCGCGACCATCCGGGGCGTCGATCTGACCGCGCCGCTCGGCCCGGCTACGGTCGCAGAAATCCGCGCAGCTTGGCTGAAACATCACGTCCTTGTGTTTCCCGATCAGGCGATGTCTGACGATGATCTGGAGCGGTTCACATTGGCATTCGGTGGGTTTGGCGATGATCCCTTCATCGCCCCTATTCCAGGCCGCAAGCATATCATCGCCGTGGAGCGTCAGGCGGATGAAACTTCCCCATTGTTCGCGGAGAATTGGCACAGTGACTGGAGCTTTCAGGCGCGTCCACCGGCGGGAACGTGTCTGTTCGGCATCACGATACCACCCACTGGCGGGGATACGTTGTTCTCAAATCAGCACGCCGCGCTCGATGCGATGCCCGCCGAACTTCGCTCCAGGCTGGAGGGGAAAATTGCGATCCATTCGGCGAAGCGCGCTTATGCGCCGGCGGGAACATATGGCGCCGCTGATACCGCCAATCGGTCGATGGATATCCGACCGTCAACAGATGCGGAGGCCGTTCAGCATCACCCGATCATCCGCGCCCATCCAGAAACGGGGCGATTGGGACTGTTTAGCTGCTTTGGTTATATCATCGGGATCGAGGGGATGGACGACGCGGACGCGTTGCCTTTACTGATCGAACTCTACCATTGGCAAGGCCGCGAAGCGTTCCACTATCGCCATAAATGGGCGCAGAACATGCTGGTGATGTGGGACAACCGGTCGGTGTTGCATGCGGCCACCGGTGGCTATGATGGCCACCACCGCTTGCTGCACCGCACGACCATCGCCGCCCGTTAGGCTGACTTCTTCGCCGTCGGGAAATGCGCAATCACCGCATCGTGGTTGTTCGGTACAATTGCCGGACGAACAGAAATTTCCTCTGCGCGACTGGCGACCATCGCATCATGATCGGCAAGGACATTCTCAATCTCCCGCCGCCGATCAAGCAGAATTTTGGCGATACCGGGCGCGAGGCTGTCGCCTTCACCAACCCGACCGAGCAAGGCCGCGATATCGCTGATTGTCGCTTCTTCAGGGCTTTTGAAAAACTGCCCCCTTCTGTCGAAATAACCATAGCCACGTACTGCCACGACGAATCTCCCTCATCATTGCCTCGCGACGTTTCGGATCTTGTTGCGACCTCGTCCTATATGATTGATCTCGAACGCCATTCACTCGCCCTTGGTGCGCCCGCTCGCGAGTCGCACTCATGACGACGTGGAGAGTATCACATCTATATATTTCGCCAAGAGGGTTTGGTCACATTCAAACCTGCGTGGCAGTGCCCGCGACGACGTAGAGCGTCACCAATATCCCCACCATCAGAGCGCCCGGGCGGTGGCTGTTCGTCCGTCGCCAAGTATAGATGCCGACCACTGCAACGGCGGTGAGGACCGGCACAAATTGGAGTGCAATCACGGTACTGAGCGGATCAAATGCGGTGATGAGCGAACCGGTCGCGAAGTAGATGCCGTAAATTGTGCCCAGCATCACGACGAGGCCAGTCGTGAGCGTAAATGCGGCCGCACCATATTGCACAAGTGCACGATCACCCTGCACCGTCAGAGCCCCACAGAGCGTCCTGAGGGTCACGAGAAATGCCAGCGTCAGGGGAATGACATAGAGTGCCGCGATGGCACCCTGGCGGGCACTGGGGAGCTTCACAGCCACAATCCAGAAGCGGACGTCGGTATGGAAGGCGAAGTCTACGAACCAGAGCACCGCGTAAACGGTGGCGACAGTCAACACGGCCAGCAAGAGTGATTTCGGCCAGGCGGTTCGGCTATCCGCTATTTGGGTGCCCGTCCATCGGTCAACCAGCAACGTCACGCCCGCGCCAACGAGTGCCCACAGGGTGACTTGAGTTGAGACGACCTGCGGTAACCAAGGCGACGCCGGGATCAAGAGAGTTACGGCGATAAACACCGGGAAAAACAAGAAGGCTGGCATGAAACTATTCAATGCAAACGACCGCCACCATCGGCGATCCCGGCGCTGGGCAGCCGGAACTGTTTCGGCTTGCAACGTGGCAAAATAGGGCGTGCGGATCAGCCCATCAAATACGCCGAGGAGGAGGATGACGAATCCAATCAAGCCAATGCCGGTGCCAAATTCTTTCCAAAACCACATCTGATCGCCCGCCGGTTTTGGCTGTCCGCCGCTGAGGGTCTTGGCAAACCAGTCGGTTGCGTCGCCAATAGCAGTTGTTGAAAAATGATCGCCCGGGTGCGTCGTAGAGGGCTGCTGCAAAAGCCGCGCGGTGCCTTGTACAACTGAACCATAAAGTTGCCCCTCGACAATTGGAGAACTGGTCCCAAACACGGCTTGAAGTTTGGGACTGGTTGGCACGTCTAGCGCACGATCAACGCCCCACATGATTTTCGAGAACTCATCATAACGACTGAAGACCAGCGCCAGATTGCGGGGCCAAGTCGTCGATCCTTCCTTGGCAAATGGCGCGCCAGTCGATGATCCTTCGAGCACCATTGACCGATAGCCATCGGGCATTGCGGCGGCGGCGGCGAGGATTGTCCAGCCGCCCATGCTATGTCCTTCAAGGCCGATTTGCGACGTATCCACCATCGGTAGAGAGCGCAGATACCGCAGACCATCAGGTCCGCCAAAGCCATTTGAGAACGCCGCGCCGCCACTATAGCCGTGGCCCGTTTGATCGAGCGCTAAGACGACATAGCCGCGCCGCGCAAATTCAATTGCAAAGCCGTCCTGCGTTTCTCGTGAATTGATATAGCCGTGGACGGCGAGGATGCCTGGCACACGCGCGGTGGCGCTGGCCCCTTGGGGCACATAGAGCAAGGCGCTCATCACCGTGCCATCCGCCCCCGCGAAGCGAATGTCGCGCACCGAAATGCCATCCCACACCCGTATCATGTGGGCCAGAAACGCGCCGGACACTATGATCATGAGGCCAAAAAGCGCCAATCGCCACTTGGGTTTGGTCGCTACATCAACTGTTGTGTTTCCCACGTTCATAGAGAGTTCGCCCCCGCCAACTTTTCCCGCCTAGCTTGGTCTACAGGATTGGAACGCCCATTGGCAATCTGCAATCGCGAAGGAAAATGCGTTCAAGAACAAGGCGATAGAGCTGACATTATCGGCTATGTCGCCAAAGAGGGCGCGGTCTCGTTGTGATCGGCTGTTTCGGCGTTGCGGCCCAACTTTCGGCTTTGAAGCGATGCCGTGGTTCTGCTAGGGGCAGCCGATGAGAATTGACTTGATCCCCGCTGGCGATAATCCGCCCCATTCCATCAATGTCATGATCGAAGTGCCCATCGGCGGTGAACCGGTGAAGTATGAACTCGACAAGGCGTCTGGTGCGCTGTTCGTGGACCGTATCCTCCACACGTCGATGCGTTATCCGGCGAACTACGGATTCATCCCGCACACATTGGGCGAAGACGGCGATCCGCTTGACGCACTCGTGATCGCGCGCTCGCCGATCATCGCAGGTGCAGTGATCCGGGTCCGACCCGTCGGCGTTCTTCTAATGGATGATGACAAGGGCGGCGATGAGAAGCTGATCACCGTGCCAGTTGATTCCACCTTCCCTTATTATAGCGAAGTCAGTAGCCATGAAGAGCTCCCTCCGATTGTTACCCAACAAATCGAGCATTTCTTTCAGCATTATAAGGACCTTGAGCCCGGAAAGTGGGCCAAAATCAAAGGCTGGGGTGATGTTGAAACCGCCAAGCGGATCATCGTTGAGTGTATTGAGCGGGCTAAATTGCACCCTTAGGCTTGAGGTTTGCGTTTCCCCTTGGCTTTCTTCGTCGGCGCACGCCGTCCCGCTTCGAGGCCGAGTGATGCCCATTTTTGCATCGCTTCCGCGTCATCATAAACATCGTCCGGCGCGCGGCGATAGTTCATGGAGCCGCTCATCTTCCCATCTCCGAAATCAAAGGTGAACCGAGGGCAATCCTCTGCGTCCCAGATCGCATCGCTCACCCCGTCGGACTTGAACCAGAGGGCGTCCGCCGCGTTGATGGCGAAGATAACTCCGTCCAGATAGAGCGAAACGCCGCCGAACATGTTGCGCTTCGAGACGAGCCCCAAAGGTTCAAGCGCCTCACTTATCCATTCGACGAGGCCCGTATCGACGCTCATAGTGTCGCCGCCTCCACGGGCTTCACCTGCTTCTGCCACGTAGCGATGATGCACCCAGTGATGATCAGGCCAGTGCCGATGATCGTGGCTAGCGTGACGGCCTCTCGGAAGAAAATCCAGCCGAACAGAGCCGCCCAAATGAACGCGGTATATTCCACGGTCACCAAGATCTGCGCTTCCGCCCGCGCGTATGCCCATGACAATAGGAGCAAGGAGAAAAGCGCGAGGACGGCGCTGTAAAAGATGTGTGGCCATTGGTCAGCGCCCGGCATGACCGCGAGGAACGGTGAGGCGACGCCGAGGATAACGGCCACGATGAGTGATTGGAAAAAGGCAATCTCGGGCGGGGTGGCAAGCTGTGCCTGTTGCCGCTGGAGGATGAGGTTGTAAGCATAAAAGAGCGCAGAGATAAAGATCGCGCCGATCCCCTTCGCAACCTCAGCGTCATAAACCTCGCCGCCGATCCGCCCGGCCAAGATCACGCCGACACCGATGATGCCCAGCCCCGAGGCGATGATTGCGTTGCGGCTGACGGTCTCACCGAGCATGACCGCAGCGAGATAGAGGGTGATCAGCGGCGCGATGAAACTAAGCGCGATCCCTTCAGCGAGCGGAACACGGGCGATCCCCCAGAAGAAGCTTATTGCCATCACCGACGCCACCAAACTGCGCATCATGTGGAGCCGCATCGCCGCGCGGGTTGGCCACGTCTCGCGGCGGACGACGAACAATAAGCCTCCCAGCGCCGCGCCGACCAGCACCCGCCAGAACATCGCATTATAGGCCCCAATCGCAATCGAAAGTCCCTTCATCTCCGCGTCCATCGCCGAAAAAAGTGCGATGCCCACACAGGCCATCAAAAAGGGGACGACAGGAGATTTGATCACGATAGGCATGCCTGTTCTTTAACGCCGCGATCAATCGCTGCCACCCCATATATACGCGCAGCAGGTAACCCGCTAATCCCATGCCATTCAGCACAGAGGAATCTCCGCATGAAATACCGTAAGCTCGGCAGCAGTGACTTGATGGTTTCCGAAATTTCACTGGGATCGTGGCTGACATACGGCGTTGGCGTTGAAGCGGATGCGACACGCGCCTGCCTAGACCGGGCTTTCGATGAGGGGATCAACTTCATCGACACGGCCAACATCTACGGTCGCGGTGCGGCTGAAACCGTGCTCGGCGACATGCTGAGCGGACGCGCGCGAGACAGCTATGTACTGGCGACCAAACTCTATTTCCCAATGACAGAAACAGACAAGGGGCTTTCTCGCGCACAGGTGATGAAGCAGGTAGATGCCTCGCTCGCCCGGCTGAAGACTGACTATATCGATCTCTACCAATGCCACCGTTATGACGCTGACACCCCACTCGCCGAGACGATGGATGCGCTTTCCGAAGTCGTGCGTTCGGGCAAGGCGCGCGCGATTGGCTTTTCCGAATGGTCCCCGCAAAATATCAAGGACGCCCTCGCGCTGCCCGGTATCGAGAAGTTCGTGTCAAGCCAGCCGCAATATTCTTTGCTTCACCGCCGTCCCGAACGCGAAGTTATCCCGCTATGCGCGGCGAACGGGATCAGCCAGATCGTCTGGTCTCCACTTGCTCAAGGCGTGCTGACAGGCAAATATACAGCGGGCGCGAAGCCGCCTGCGGATAGCCGCGCAGCGAGTGAGAGCATGGG
>JBJOLA010000262.1:0-9489 GCA_046045815.1 Pseudomonadota bacterium | reverse complement strand
CGGATTGCCCCCCTCGACGCTTCAGGAGGAACGGGTGGGATACCAACATCAGCCGCTCATCCCGAGCGAAGACGAGGGACTAGTTCGAGCGGAGCCGAGAACTGTTGAGCCAAGTTGCACCGTGTCTCGACTTCGCTCGACGGAGTCCCTCGTCTTCGCTCGGGATGAGCGGATTAGCTATGTTGCCGAACCCAACCTCCCCATTGCTGCGCTTGATCTGGATGAAGAACGCAGCACCGCGCTGCGCCGGGCCGGGCTTTATACCATCGCCGATCTCGCCAGCCGCCCGCGCGGCCCGCTGGCGGCGCGCTTCGGGATGGAAGCCGTCACCAAACTCGCGCGGGTGCTGGGTGAGGAAGACCGGCACATCACCCCGCGCCGGGTGCCGCCCGCGCTATTCAAGATGCGGCGCTTTGCCGAACCGGTGGCGCATAGCGATTTCATCCTCGGCGCGATTGGCGAGCTGGCCGAAGATGCGCGCACCACACTCCGCGAACGGGGGCAAGGCGGGAGACGCTTCACGATCAGCCTGTTCCGCAGTGACGGTGATACACGGCGGCTGACCATTGAAACTGGCGCGCCCACGCGCGATCCAGCACTCCTCCTCCGCCTGTTTCGCGAACGGATTGATGCATTGTCCGATCCGCTCGATCCCGGCTTTGGTTATGACGCGGTGCGGCTTGATGTTGGCATCACCGAAGCTCTGGGTGCGACGCAGATCGGGCTTGAGGGCGGTGAAGATGTTGCCGCCAGGATCGCGGGGCTGACAGATCGGATCGCGGTGCGGCTTGGCCAGCGCCGGGTGCGCCGCTTTGTCAGCGGGAATAGCCACATTCCCGAATGCGCCGGGCTGACCCTGCCTGCCCACGCCCCGCCCCTTCCCTTCGCCTGGCGAGACGTCGAACCCGGCGAACCGCCGCTACGCCCCTTACATCTGTTTGATCCACCGCACCGGATTGAGGTGATCGCTGAAGTGCCTGACGGCCCGCCCCGCCGTTTCCGCTGGCGGCGACGGATGCACGAAGTCACACGCTTCGAAGGCCCCGAACGGATATCCTCAGAATGGTGGAAACGCAAAACGGGGTATGAGGCAGGCAAGGGCGGGCTCACCCGTGATTATTTCCGTGTGGAGGATGCGAAGGGCCACCGCTTCTGGCTGTTCCGGCACGGGCTGTACGGCGCGGAAAAGCAAAATCCAGATTGGTATCTCCATGGGACATTTGGATAGCAGCGCGTACGCCGAACTTACCGCGGCAACCAATTTCTCTTTCCTCACCGGCGCGTCGCATCCCGCTGATATGGTCGAAACCGCGATTGCTCTCGGGCAGACCGGGATCGGCATATCAGACCGGAACAGCGTTGCCGGCGTCGTGCGAGCGTGGCGTGCGCTCAAGGAGGCGCGCAGCGAAGGGCGCGGCGCGGACTTCAAGCTGATCAGCGGCACCCGGCTCGTGTTTGCGGACGACACACCCGATATCATCGCTTACCCGACAACCCGGCGCGGTTGGGGTCGACTGACGCGCTTGCTCTCGCTCGGCAACCTCCGTGCGGAAAAGGGGGAATGCATCCTCCACTTCGAAGACCTGATCGAATATTGCGAAGACCTAGCGTTGATCATCCTGTCCACGCCTCGCGTGCGGCGCGGGCATGAACAGGGCCTGCACTCTCCCCTCAGCATCCTCCGTAACCGTGTGCCGTTGCTCTGGCTTGGGGTCACGATGAACCGGGCGGGGCGGGACAAGCGGCGATTGGCGGAACTCAAGACGATCTCTGCGCAAACCAGCATTCCCCTGATCGCCGTCGGGGATGCGCTCTACGCGACGCCTGACGTGCGGCCGCTCCACGATATTCTCAGCTGCATCCGGGAAAAGACCACTCTCGAAAGTGCGGGTCGCCTGCTCGCCGCCAATGCTGAACGCCATCTCAAATCGCCAGCAGAGATGGCCCGCCTTTTCGCTGATGCGCCGGACGCCATCGCCGCGACCCAGACACTGCTCAACAGCGTGACGTTCGACCTTAGCCAATTGCGCTACGAATATCCGCATGAGCCGGTACCAAATGGCTGGGCACCGCAGGATTGGCTCGAACATATGGTGATGGAGGCCGCCGACGGGCTTCATCCGGGCGGCTTGCCCCCCAAATGGCAGCGCGCGTTGACGGAAGAATTCACGTTGATCCGCAAGCTGGGCTATGCACCCTATTTCCTCACCGTGCATGATATTGTGAAGTTCGCCCGCGCGCAGGAACCGCCAATCCTCTGCCAGGGGCGGGGCTCGGCGGCAAATTCTCTGGTCTGCTATTTGCTCGGTGTCACCTCGGTAGACCCGGTCGCGAACAATCTGCTGTTCACCCGTTTCCTCTCTGAGGAGCGTGCGGAGCCGCCCGATATCGACGTCGATTTCGAACATGAACGGCGGGAAGAGGTGATGCAATATGTCTACCGCCGCTACGGGCGGGAGCGTGCCGGGATCGTCTCCACTGTCATCCATTACCGCCCCCGCAGCGCGGTGCGAGAAGTGGGCAAGGCGCTGGGCCTGACCGAAGATATCACCCAACGGCTCTCCTCAACCGTATGGGGCAGCTATGCGTCAACCGTTGATCCCAAGCGCTTTGAGGAAACCGGCTTCACCCTCGATAATCCAGAGATTGCGCGGCTCGGCGCGTTCATTGAACAAATCCTGCGCTTTCCTCGCCATCTCTCGCAGCACGTTGGCGGCTTTGTGCTGACTGAGGACCGGCTCGATGAAACGGTGCCGATCCATAACGCCGCGATGGCAGACCGCACCTTCATCGAATGGGACAAGGATGATATTGATGCGCTCGGCCTGATGAAGGTGGATGTGCTGGCGCTCGGGATGCTCACCTGCATCCGCAAGGCATTTGCGATGATCGCGGGATTGGGTGGGCCGCAACTCACCCTCGCCGCCGTGCCGCCCGAGGATCCGGCGGTGTATGATATGCTCTGCAAGGGCGATAGCATCGGCACGTTTCAGGTGGAAAGCCGCGCGCAGATCAACATGCTGCCGCGCCTGCGCCCGCGTGAATTTTATGATCTGGTGGTGCAGGTTGCGATTGTCCGCCCCGGTCCGATTGAGGGCGATATGGTCCACCCCTATCTCCGTCGGCGGAGCGGCAAGGAGCCTGCGATTCTGCCGTCTCCCGCCCCGCCGCACGATCCCGATGAACTCAAGGACGTGCTCGGCAAAACTTACGGTGTGCCGTTGTTTCAGGAACAAGCGATGAAGCTCGCGATTGTGGCGGCAGCCTTCACACCCGATGAAGCCAATGGCCTGCGCCGCGCGATGGCCACCTTTCGCAACCTAGGGACGATAGACCGGTTCCGGGACAAGCTGGTGAACGGCATGGTTGCGCGCGGTTATGAGGCGGAGTTTGCCCAGCGCTGCTTCAAACAGATTGAGGGGTTCGGCAGTTATGGTTTCCCCGAAAGCCACGCCCAGGCTTTTGCCAAAATCGTCTATGTCTCGGCGTGGCTGAAATGCCATCACCCGGCGGTGTTCGCAGCAGCCCTGCTCAATTCGCAGCCAATGGGCTTCTATGCCCCGGCGCAGATTGTCCGCGATGCCCGTGAACACGGCGTGCCGGTGCAGGGTGTCGATGTGAACGGGAGCGCATGGGACAATGATGTCAGAAGATGCCCGCTTATCCTGAGTAGGGATCGAGCTTGTCGAGAGCCCCTATCGAAGGACCCCACTCCCACCCTTCGATATGAGCCTTCGACCCTTCGACTGGCTCAGGGCTCAGTCTCTACTCAGGATAGGCGGAATTTGTGCCTCACTCTCGGCTTCCGGCAAATCGACGGTTTTCGAGAGGCGTGGGCGGATGCGGTTACGGCGAACCAGCCCTTCTCCTCGATCGAAGACCTTGCCCGGCGGACGCGGCTGCCGCCCCGGGCGCTTCGCCTGCTCGCAGACGCCGATGCGCTGCGATCTTTGGGGCAGGACCGGCGTGAGGGCGCGTGGGAGGTGCGGCGCACACCGTCTGATGAACTGCCGCTCTTCGCCGCCGCGCGCGCCCGAGATCAGCGCGTCCGTGAACTTGCTGAGGAACCCGATGTCAACCTCCCCGTGATGCAGTTGGGCGAACATGTCGCGGCGGATTATCAGACGATCCGTCTTTCCCTCAAGGCGCATCCGATGGCGATCCTCCGCCCGATCTTTGCCGCCGAAGGGATCGCCAGCAGCGCGGAGGCGGCGGCCAAGCGAAACGGTGCGCTGGTGCGGGTGGCAGGCATTGTTCTCGTCCGTCAGCGCCCCGGTAAGGGCAATGCAATTTTTGCCACGCTGGAGGATGAAAGCGGCGTCACCAACATCATCATGTGGGCGCGCACTTTTGAGCGGCACCGCCGCGCGGTGATGGCGGCGCGACTGATGGAGGTCCACGGTGAGGTGCAGAAAAGCCCCGAAGGCGTCATCCATCTGATGGCGCACCGGATCATTGATCGTTCCGCCGCACTTGCCACACTCTCCGAAGTGCATCAGCCCCATCCGCAGGTCAGCCGCGCTGACGCATTCTTGCACCCTCAGCACCCCCGCCATCACAGCCGCACGGGCGGGCATCCTAGAAGCGTGCGCACTTTCCCAAAATCACGCGATTTTCATTGAACTCTCTGCCATCCTCCTTGAAAAGGGTGAGATAGGAGAAAGAAATGACATCCGTCCTCACCCCCAACAGCCTTGCCGGAAAAGTTGCCTTCGTCGCCGGAGCATCGTCAGGTATCAATCTCGCAATCGCGCGTCAGTTTGGCCTGCACGGCGCAAAGGTTGCCATCCTCAGCCGGTCACCGGATAAGATCATGGCCGCCGCTAAAGGCTTGCAAGAAGAAGGCATCACCGTGATCGCGCTGCCCGGCGATGTGCGGGACTATGGTCGCCTCGAAGCCGCCTTTGCCGAAACCGTCGCCGCCTTTGGCAAGATAGACGTTGTTCTCTCTGGGGCAGCGGGTAACTTCCTCGCCCCCGCGCTGGGAATGAGCGCCAACGCCTTCAAGACTGTCGTCGATATTGATCTGCTCGGCACCTTCAACGTGTTCCGCGCGAGCTTTGAACATTTGAACAAACCCGGTGCGTCACTGATCACGATCACAGCGGGCCAAGCCGTCCACCCGATGATGTTCCAAATCCATGCGTGTGCGGCGAAGGCGGGCGTCAACATGGTCACCAAATGTCTGGCACTTGAATGGGGGCCGGCGGGCGTCCGGGTCAACGCCATCTCCCCGGGGCCGATTGGCGATACCGAGGGCATGGCGCGGCTTGCGCCGAACGGTCAGGCCGAAGCAACGATCAAAGGCCGTATCGCGCTACGAGATTACGGCACCAAGGGAGATATTGCGGAAATGGCCCTGTTCCTCGCGAGTGACAGCGCCCGCTACATCACCGGGTCGATCATCAATGTCGACGGCGGCTCCGAACTCGGCGACGCCGCGCCCGACGCCATCCCAGCGGAGTATAAATGATGAGCAAAACCGCCCTTGACCTCTGGCATGATTATTTCAAATCACATGATCTGGCTGATCTTGATGCCCTGCTCGCTGATGATGCGATGTTCGAATCCCCCGTTGTCCACACGCCCCAAGTCGGCAAAGCCATCACCTTCAAATATCTGGCGAGTGCGGCAAAGGTGCTTGGCGGCGCAGGCTTTCGCTACACCGGCGAATGGCACGCCGAAAACAGCGCGATCCTCGAATTTGAAAATGTCATCGACGGCATCAAGATCAACGGCATTGATATGATCTG
Source organism: Pseudomonadota bacterium (assembly GCA_046045815.1). Classification (GTDB taxonomy): domain Bacteria; phylum Pseudomonadota; class Alphaproteobacteria; order Sphingomonadales; family Sphingomonadaceae; genus Aquisediminimonas. The sequence continues at coordinate 3,736 of JBJOLA010000262.1, read as the reverse complement.
GTGGAATGACGATCAGAAGATCACCCGTTTCAAGGTGATGGTGCGGCCACTCAAGGCGGTCAATATGCTCCACCAGATGATGGGCGCGCAGCTGGCCAAAGGATGAATCCTCGGCCCAATCGGGTGACTTTGATTGAGGATCGTCATCCTGAACTTGATTCAGGAACCAGCAAACAAAAGCCTGCGCAGCAGTCCCCAGCGCTCTGCCAAGGGACGCCGCCGCGTCCGATTGCTTGCTGGTTTCCGGATCTAGTCCGGAATGACGACGGGAATGTGCGTTCAACCGATTGCCCTGGGAAGACCCCGCCTTTGACTAAAACCCTGCCTGATCCTAGATTGCGGCCAATATCTGTTTCCCGGAGTAAAAAATGTCCCCCCGTATAGCAGCTCTGCTTCTCGCAAGCCTTTCCCCCATGGCGATTGCGCCGACAACCGTGTTTGCGGCACCGGTGGTTGAGCCTGCCGCACAGTTGAAGCAGCTCTTTCTTGACAGCGACGAGGCGAACCTCAAACGTAATCCCGTCCAAGCGCTTTACCGCGGCGACATGCGCTATGCAGACCGGATTGGCGACAATGTGTCCGATGCTTATTATGCGGGCGAACTCAAGGCCGCTCAATCTGATCTCAAACGGTTGAAGGGCGTGCGCCGCGCCGCGCTTGGGCCCACCGACCAGATCGCCTACGATGTGTTCAAATGGCAAACAGAGCTCAACATCAAGGGCCTGAGCGCGCCGCTGTTGCCGCTCAGCAGCGTCCGGCCGATGGATCATTTTTCCGGCTGGCAGACTTTCTACCCAGACATTGCGTCCGGCCAAGGGGCTGCTCCTTATCAAACCGTCGCTGACTATGACAATGGTCTGAAACGTCACCGCGACTATATCGCGCTGCTGGATCAGACGATTGTGCAATTCCGCAAGGGCCTGAAGTCCGGCGTAGTCCAGCCCAAGCTGGTGGTGAACAATGTGATCGAGCAGCTTGATCTTCAGATCGCCCAAGGGGTGACGGGGTCGACTTTCTACGTGCCGGTGAAGCAGTTCCCGGCAGGCGTGCCTGAAGCAGACCGTACCCGGCTCCGCGCGGGCTATACCGCAATCATCCGCGACGGGATCAACCCCGCCTACATCCGCCTCCGTAATTTCCTAAAGACCGAGTACCTGCCCCATGCGCGCGACGGTGTTGGCCTTGTCTTTATGAAGGGAGGCAAGCAGCTTTACAATTATCTGATCCAATCCAACACAACGTTACCGCTTTCCGCCGACTCAGTCCACACTCTCGGCCTTTCCGAAGTGGCGCGGATTACCAAGGAGATGGAGGCGATCCGCAAGCAGACCAAATATTCGGGCACGCTTGCGCAATTCTTCGTCTATCTGCGCAATGACCCCAAGTTCAAATTGGCGTCCAAGGAAGCGCTCCGTGACGGTTACTACAGCATTGGCCGCCGCGTTGATGCGCGTATACGCGAACAATTCTCGACGATCCCCAAAAGCCCACTCGAAATTCGCCCGGTGCCTGAATACCGCGAGAAGACCGATGCGGGTGGCAGTTACAATCAGGGCACGCCAGACGGATCCCGGCCCGGCATCTTCTATTTCAACAGCTATGATTTACCTTCCCGCACGACGCCGGGGATGGAGACGTTGTTCCTCCACGAAGCGGTGCCGGGCCACCATTTCCAGGTGAGCCTTGCCCAGGAAAATGAGACCCTGCCCTCCTTCATGCGCTTCGGCGGCAACACGGCCTATGTGGAAGGTTGGGCGCTTTATGCCGAAACGCTGTGGAAGCCGCTGCACATGGAAACCGATCCATACCAGCGCTTTGGTGGACTCAATGATGAGATGTTGCGCGCGATGCGGCTCGTGGTGGATACGGGCATCCATGCCAAGGGCTGGAGCCGCGACAAAGCGATCAAATATATGCTCGACAACAGCTCGATGAGCGAAACCGATGCCCGCGCCGAAGTGGAGCGTTACATCGCGATCCCGGGGCAAGCGCTAGCCTACAAGATCGGCCAACTCACAATCCTGCGCCTCAAAGACAAAGCGATGAAGACCCTCGGTGCCAAATTCGATCCCAAAGCCTTTCACGCCCAAGTCCTGATGACGGGCGCGCTGCCAATGGGGATTCTCGAACAGAAGATCGACGATTGGATTAAGGCGAGTAAGTAGGGTCGGCTGGAGCCAGTCTCCACTCACGCCGCTGCGACGGCCTCTTCCTCGCGTTCGGCTTGCTGGCGAGCCCACATTTCGGCGTAAAGCCCGTTCTGCCTGAGCAGCCCGGCGTGCGTGCCCTGTTCCGCCACGCGGCCTGCCTCCAGCACGATGATCTCATCCGCATCGACAATCGTTGAGAGACGGTGCGCGATCATGATCGTTGTGCGCCGCTGGGAAACCCGGTCCAGCGTCGCCTGAATTTCGGCCTCGGTCCGGCTATCGAGTGCGCTGGTGGCTTCGTCGAGGATCAGGATCGGCGGGTCCTTCACCAACGTTCGCGCAATCGCCACACGCTGTTTTTCACCGCCCGAGAGCTTTAGCCCCCGTTCGCCCACTTGCGTCTCATATTGCTGGGGCTGGGCCGCGATGAAATTGTGGATCGCCGCGCCGCGCGCCGCTGCTTCCACGACGTCCTGCGTCGCGCCTTCACGACCATAACCGATATTGTAACCGATCGAGTCATTGAATAGCACCGTATCCTGCGGCACGATACCGATGCTCCCGCGCAGCGAGGATTGCGTTACATCGCGCAGATCCTGCCCGTCGATCAAAATGCGCCCGCCCGTCACATCATAAAAACGGTAGATCAGGCGCGCGAGCGTCGATTTCCCCGCACCCGACGGCCCAACCACGGCGAGCTTGCCGCCCGCAGGCACTGAAAAACTGACGCCATTCAGGATCGGCCGATCCGCCTCATAGGCGAAGCTCACATTGTCAAACGCCAGCGCACCGCCGTTCACCACCAGCCCTGGCGCGCCCGGCTTATCGACCACCTCAGCGGGCGTATCAATAAGTTTGAACATCGCCTCCATGTCGATCAGCCCCTGCTTGATGTTGCGGTAAACCATCCCCAGCAAGTCAAGCGGGCGGAACAATTGAGCGAGCAACGTGTTGACGATCACCACATCCCCCGTGGTGAAGCGCCCTTGCGCCCAGCCCCACACAGTGAAGCCCATCGCGCCTGCCATCATCAGGTTGGTGATGAGTGATTGACCGATGTTGAGCAGCGCCAGCGAATTTTCCGATTTGACCGCGGCGACCGCATATTTGCCCGCAACCCGGCCGTAGTGATCAACCTCACGCGCTTCGGCGTTGAAATATTTGACCGTCTCATAATTGAGCAGACTATCAACCGAGCGGGAAACTGTTGCGGTATCCAGCTCATTCATCTCCACCCGCAGCTTGGTCCGCCAATCGGTTACGCGCTGGGTGAAGAGGATGTAGGCGACCACCATCACCATCGTCGCGGTGACCAGACCGACACCAAACTTTGTCCAGAAAATGATTGTCACCGCCGCAAGCTCGATCACGGTCGGCGCAATGTTGAACAGCAGGAAATAGAGCATTGTATCAATGCTCTTCGTGCCGCGTTCAATCACCTTTGTCACCGCGCCCGTCCGCCGGTTCAAGTGGAAGCGCAGGCTCAGATCATGAAGATGGGCAAACACATTGATCGCCAGTCGCCGCGTCGCATCCTGGCCAACCCGTTCAAAAATGATGTTGCGGAAATTATCGAACAATACTCC
>JBJOLA010000101.1:0-2938 GCA_046045815.1 Pseudomonadota bacterium | reverse complement strand
TTCATCAGGCCAAGCTGGGAACTGAAAAGGAGGCCAGCCAAAATTGGCGATAGTGCCGCGCCTCCGCGACCAATCGTCAATGCAAAGCCAGTGCCCGTCGCACGGGCGTGGGTTGGATAGGCAATCGCCCAAGCCGAATAAAAGCCCACAATTGCAGAGTTAGTGAACAGGCCGACGGAAAGCACCGCCAAAGTCCATCCGCTGAGCGTGTCGCGCCCCATGCCGAAATAGACCAGCAAGACAACCGACCCGGCAAGTGCACACATCGTCGCACGTTTGATACCAAATTTGTGCATGAACCATCCAAAAATCCCGCCGCCAATTGCGCCACCGAGATTTGCATAAGCCAAGACGCCGGCCGCTTCTGGCCGGGTGAAATGAAGCCCGACGAATTTGGGATCCGCGAGGATGTTGGGGACCATTTTGAGGATGTAATAAAAGGTAAGGGCATGGAACGCGTAACCAAAGGAAAGCAGCATTGTCGTTCGGATATATTTCGGTTTGAAAATATCAGAGAGGCTTGCCTTCGCCTGTTCCGGCGCCAGCGTAGGCAAAGCGGGCAGTTCAGCATGGCCGAAACGCGTCAGAGTTTTGTTGATCCGCTCAAGTGCACCGGCGGGCCGCTTCGCGTTCAGGAAGGCGGGCGTCTCCGGGATCAAAAACCAGACGAGCGGGATGCAAGCCATAGTTGTCCAGGCGCCAAAGGCGAAAATTGCATGCCAATCATTGGGCAGTAAATGCTTGACGATCAACCCGCCGAAGAAACCACCCAGCGGATATCCGATCACCATCAGCGCCATTGCAACGCTGCGAAAGCGCGCGTTTGAATATTCATTGGCAACCGCATTGATCGCAGCAAGCATGCCGCCGATGCCGATGCCTGTGCAGAACCGCCAGACCGAAAGGTTCACTGGCGCGGTGGCTTGAGCCGCCATAAACATGCCCGTCGCCATCAGGACCAGACAGGCAAAAATCGTCGGACGGCGGCCAAATTTGTCGGCCATTCCGCCAAGGAGGAGCGAGCCGACGCCCATGCCGATCAACTCCATCGACTGGACGATGCCAAGCTGGGTGGGGCTGAGTCCCCATTCCTTGCTGATGCCCGGCCCTGCAAATGCGCTCGACAGCACATCAAAGCCATCAAGCGCGTTCAGGCCGATCGTCAACGCAATTGCCGCCCATTGTAGGGGGTGCATTTTGCCGTTTTCGATGATCTCTTTGGCGGTCATCTTATCGTCTCCTATTCGTGGATGCGCGCGAGCATCTCGATCAATTTTTCGACTTCTTTGGGTAAAAACCGACTTTTGAGCCAGGCCTCATGTTCCGCAATGGCTTGTTTGGCGAGGGTCAGCGCGACTTTCCCCTCTGCCAACAGGTTCAAAGTCTGTTTGCGTCCATCGGTGGGGGATTTGCCGCGCACCAGAAATTTTCGCGCTTGCAACCGGTTGACGATGGCCATCGTCGTCGCACGGTCCATGCGCAATCGAAGTGCCAGATCGGTCTGCGCGATATCGGGGTGATCATCCACCAGCCACAACACCGACACCTGCTTTTGCGTTAGATCTAGGTCAGCAAAGGTTTCCATGAAGTGGCGATAAACGGTGCCATATGCCAATCGGATATGGAAACCGAGAATATCCTGGATTTCGCCAATATCCTCATCGCCCTCCACATGGGGAGTCGTAATTGCAATGGTCTCGATTTTTCTTGTCATGCCACCCCCTTGGCGCGATTGTTAGTGCAACATACAATGAGAGTCGAGGGTGTCAGCATGGCCAATTTTCCCGATACAATGAGTTTTACAGGGTTTAACACGCCCTCGCGGATTGAGGCCGACATTGCCGATCTCGTCCATGAAGGGACAATTCCGGTTGAGTTGAACGGTGCCTTCTTTCGGGTTCAGCCTGATCCACAATTTCCGCCCCGTCTGGGCGATGACATCGCTTTCAATGGTGACGGGATGATCACACGCTTCCATATTCATGATGGCCAGTGCGACTTCATGCAGCGTTGGGCGAAAACGGATAAATGGAAGTTGGAAAAGGAGGCGGGCAAGGGGCTTTTCGGGGCCTATCGCAATCCGTTGACCGACGACCCGGCGGTTGAAGGCAAGATACGCGGCACCGCGAACACCAATGCCTTTATCCACGGGGGAAAGCTCTACGCGCTCAAAGAGGATAGTCCCGCGCTCGTGATGGATCCGGCGACGATGGAGACGGAAGGCTATACCAGCTTCAATGATAAGATGACCGGCCAGACGTTTACCGCTCATCCCAAAACCTGCCCCGATACCGGCAACATGATCGCCTTTGGCTATGCCGCAAAAGGTCTGCTGACGAAGGATATGACCTATTACGAAGTCTCTCCCGAGGGCGAACTGCTCCGTGAACTTTGGTTTGAGGTGCCTTATTATTGCATGATGCACGATTTCGCGATGACGCCGGACTACGCGCTGTTCCACGTCGTGCCGAGCATTGGCAATTGGGAACGACTCGAGAAAGGTCTGCCGCATTTTGGGTTTGACACGACACTGCCGGTCTATCTCGGCGTGTTGCCAAGGCGGGCAGGGGCGACGGCAGCGGATGTCCGTTGGTTCAAGCGCGACAATTGTTTTGCCAGCCATGTGATGAATGCGTTTCAGGAGGGCACGAAAATCCACTTCGATACACCCGAAGCCAAGAATAACATGTTTCCCTTCTTCCCAGACGTCCACGGCGCACCGTTTAACGGGCCGGAAAGCGCGAGCTTTCTGACCCGCTGGACGGTGGATATGGCATCGAATGGAGAGGAGTTTGCAAGCATCACCCGCCTGACGGGGATGATGGGCGAATTCCCCCGGATTGATGATCGGGTGACGGGACGGCCTTATCGCTACGGCTGGCTGCTGGTGATTGATCCGACTAAGCCCGTGGAGTTGAAAGGCGGCAGTGCGGCAGGG
>JBJOLA010000346.1:0-12878 GCA_046045815.1 Pseudomonadota bacterium | reverse complement strand
GCATCGACCGGCGCTGGGCTAGCGACCACGACATCGACTGGTGTTGCGAGTGTCGCCGGCGTGGGGGTCGCGTTCACGTTGGTAACGGGGACGGCGGATACGGGAGGCAGAGCGATTACCGTTTCTACAGGCGCAACGCTGACCGGGGTTGGTGGCAACGCGACCACCTCAACCGGCACGGGATCAAGAGCAACTGGGGTTGGTGGCAGTGCCTGAACGACGGTCTCGGCTGGAACTGCTGGAACTTCGGCAGATGGCGACGCGGGCACCGGCTCTGACATTTCAGTGGCCATCATCGCAACCATTGCGGTGTCACCCGTCATAAGGCCACCTGAGAGCGTCTCAAGCTTCACGGGGCCCTCACCTACAGCCGCGCTGATGACGGTTTCTGAGGAAACTCCTAACGGCGCGGACGCCGCTTTGTCCGCCTTTGGTTCTTCTGGCTCGGGCGCGACTGGCACAGCCTCGGGGCGTGGTCCGGTCGATATGATCGCCCGGCTCTCGCGTCCTTCGAGGTTGAGCCGCATCGGCGCGCCTGCGGTCACCGATCCGATGTCACCGGGCAGCACCATATAGGAAGCACCGCCATCGCGGGTTGAGACTTCCACGCGGCCTTCAACAACCTGCACAGTTGCGCCCTTATCTGTAACCGTCACACTGAAGGTCGTTCCCTTGACCACAGCGGCGAGATAGGGTGTCTGCACGGCGAAGTGCGGCGTTGCCATTTTCTTGATTTTGAAGATCGTATTCCCGAAAATCTCAATGATTTGGGTCATGCCGCCGGTCTGTGCTGGATCTGCCACGCGGATGCGGGTGTTGGGCGATACGATCAGATATTCCTCACCGCGCACCAAAACAGCACGACCGTTGGTTCCCGTGGCGACAATCTCACCAACTGCAACGGCACCGCCCCGGTGAGCGATCTTGCTGACACCGGGCGACACGATGGCCACCTGACCCGACGATTCAGAAATTTTCCAGCCCGGCACTTCGGCAAACGCCGCGCCGCTCGAGAGTAAGCCCGCAAGGCAAAGCGATAATTTTAGGTTGCGCATGTTGATGTTCCCCGATGGCCCCCGTGCCAGCTTATCCGGTTTGTCCTAGCAGAGTGGGTATGACTGATTTCCCAACTCAGCTGGTTTACGCAACATTAAGGCTGACCCCTTTGTGATTAACTGTTTTTAGAGGGGCTTCGTCTATTTTGCGGCTATTCGTTGTTTGAATCTTGGGGCAAAAACCATCCGCCGAAGCCTGTTCATTGCTGGGATTTTGAGCTGCACTGGCCCTGCGGTCGCGCAGTCGAACGTCGACGCTGGGGTCGTACTCGGGCGGGATATAGGCGTGCCCAGCACCCAGAAAAGCGATGTTTCAACCGTCGTGCCGATTGCCGGAGCCGATCAAACCGCCATCAGTGTGCCTGATATCGGCAGCGGCGTGATGGTTGGCGCGATCAAGATCGAAGGCACTTCCCAAATCGAAAAAGGCGCCTTTACACCTGTTATTGAAACCTATCTCGGCCAGCAAGCCGATACCCAAAAACTCCAGTCACTGGCGCGCGCGATTGCGGATCAAGCCCGCGCGCGGGGCTATATTTTTGCGAGCGCACTCATCCCGCCGCAGTCGGTGGAGACCGGCATCGTCACTGTCCGGCTGGACGAAGGGCATGTTGATCAAATCCGGATAAGTGGCTCAAACAATCGCCGACTTTGGGCTGTTCTCGGTAAGATCGTCGGGAAAGGCGTGCAGAAATCCGTCGTCGAACGTCAATTGCTCCTTGCCGAAGATATTCCCGGGATCGCAATTTTGAGCACACGCTATGTCCGCGAGGGTAGGCTTGCTGTGCTGAACGTCGACGTCCGGGAGGATCATCACAGTGGATCGATATCGGCGGACAATGCGGGATCACGCAGCATCGGGCCGGCGCGGCTGATCCTCCGATACGAACTGACGGGGTTGGCGGATCAGGATGATGTCTTGACGGTGCAAGCGGTGGTGACGCCGCTACAACCGAAGGAACTGGCCTATGGTTCGGTCCGCTACGCCCACAGCATCGGCACGAACGGCGCGCAAGTGGGCGTTGCAGGTGCGTTAGGGAGGACAAAACCCGGTGAGACCAGCGGCATCATTGTCGGCAAAAGTCGCTATGTGGCGGTCTTTGCCAATCAACCTGTGCTGCGGTCCAACACTGCGAGCATCTGGCTCAATACCGAATTCGCCTATCTGTCTGTGAAGCAGAATTACAACGGCGTCCAAGCCCAAAGTGACACGCTCGCAACCTTCACATTTGCCGCGTCGGGTTCGACGGTGCTGGCGGGCGGGCGGCTATCGGGCGGCGTTGGCGTTGTGCAGGGCCTGAACATTTTTGGCGCAACCCGCAGCGGCGACCTTCTTGCTTCCAGACGTGACGCGAGCGGTAGTTTTACCAAGGGTCTCTTGTGGCTCAACTGGTCTGGCGCGCTAATGGATCATCTCACACTCCGGCTCGCGGCGAATGGCCAGATCGCGTCTCGGCCGTTGTTGGCGGCGCAAGAGCTTGGATTGGGCGGCCCTGGATTTGGCCGGGGCTATGATTTCAGCGAACGGTTCGGGGACAATGGCATCCTTGGTCTCGCTGAGCTGCGCCGCCAGTTTGACCACCCGTTGCAAGGTGTAGACTGGATGCAGCTTTACGGCTTCATCGATGGCGGTGTTGTTGGAAACTTGGCCAACGGCTATGGCAGCGGTACGTTGCTTTCGAGCGGCGGGGGCTTGCGCGCGGCGATGGGCAAGACTGAAATCGGCGTAGAAGCCGCATTCCCGCTCAACGAAATGCGCTATGAAAGTGGCAACAAGCGCCCGCGGGTCAATCTGTCAGTTGGATATAATTTCTAACGCGCGCTGTTCACCGTCCGCGTCCACTTTTCCTTGGCATTTTGCCGGTCACTGCCTATAGGCTTGGCATGAACGAAACAGCTGATAACTCACCCCCAGAAAACACCCCCAACGCGAATGAATATGGCGCGGACTCAATCAAGGTGCTTAAAGGGCTGGATGCGGTTCGCAAACGCCCCGGCATGTATATCGGCGATACCGATGACGGCTCGGGCTTGCATCATATGGTGTTCGAGGTTTCGGATAACGCGATTGATGAAGCGCTTGCGGGGCACTGTGACAAGATTGTCATCACACTGAATCCCGACGGTTCGGTTTCGGTTGAAGATAACGGGCGCGGCATCCCCACGGGAATCCACAGCGAAGAAGGCGTTTCTGCCGCTGAAGTGATCATGACCCAGCTCCATGCGGGCGGGAAATTTGAAAATACGTCTGACGATAACGCTTACAAAGTGTCGGGCGGCCTCCACGGTGTCGGCGTCTCGGTGGTCAATGCGCTGTCGATCACGCTCGACCTCACGATCTGGCGCGATGATCTTGAACATTATATGCAGTTCAGCCTCGGCGATGCGGTGGCCCCGCTCAAAGTGGTTGGCCCCGCAAATGGCAAGAAGGGCACGCGCGTGACATTCCTGCCGTCGCCTGCAACCTTCAAGATCATCGAGTTTGATTTTGAAAAGCTTGAGCACCGTTACCGCGAGCTGGCATTCCTCAATTCTGGCGTCCGGATTTTCTTGCGTGATGAACGCCATGCTGAGCATATCGAGCATGAACTATATTATGAGGGCGGGATCGCTGCGTTCGTAAAATATCTCGACCGCGCGAAATCGCCGCTCTTTCCCGAACCGATCGCGGTGACGGGCCAGCGTGACGACATCGGCATCGACGTCGCGCTTGAGTGGAATGACAGTTATTATGAAAACGTCCTCCCCTTCACCAACAACATCCCGCAGCGCGATGGCGGCACCCACATGGCCGCGTTCCGCGCCGCGCTGACCCGGACGCTTAACAACTACGCCGAAAAATCCGGGCTGCTCAAAAAAGAGAAAGTCACGCTCACCGGCGATGATATGCGTGAGGGGCTGACCGCGATTGTGTCGGTCAAACTCCCCGATCCCAAATTCTCATCACAAACCAAGGATAAGCTGGTCTCGTCCGAAGTACGGCAGCCGCTCGAAAGCCTGATGTCTGACAAGATGGCAGAGTGGCTGGAGGAAAATCCTGCCAATGCCAAGGCGATCATCCAGAAGGTAATCGACGCCGCCGCCGCGCGGGAAGCCGCCAAAAAGGCGCGGGAACTTACCCGGCGCAAGGGTGTGATGGATATTGCCTCGCTGCCCGGCAAACTCGCCGATTGTCAGGAACGTGATCCCGCCAAATCCGAACTGTTTCTGGTCGAAGGAGATTCCGCTGGTGGTTCGGCCAAGCAGGGCCGGGATCGCCATTTCCAGGCCATCCTCCCATTGCGCGGCAAGATCCTCAACGTCGAACGCGCCCGGTTTGACCGGATGCTGTCGAGCCGGGAAATCGGCACGCTTATCCAGGCGATGGGCACCGGGATTGGCCGGGACGATTTCAACCTCGCCAAGCTGCGTTATCACAAGATCGTCATCATGACCGACGCTGATGTCGACGGGGCGCATATCCGCACCCTGCTGCTGACCTTCTTCTACCGGCAGATGCCCGAACTGATCGCGAACGGCCATCTCTTCATCGCGCAACCGCCACTCTACAAGGCGACGCGGGGCCGATCCGAAGTCTATCTGAAGGACGACGCGGCGATGGATGAGCATCTTGTCGACGTCGGCGTGACGGCGGTTGCGCTCGAAACCAGCGGTGGCACCCGTTCAGGCAATGACTTGAAGGAAATCGTCAATCACGCGCGCCGGATGCGCAGCCTGATGCGCTATGCACCGCGCCGTTATGATCCAGCGATCATTGAGGGGCTGGCCCTGCTCGGCGCCCTCAATCCCAATCTCAACGCAGAACAGCGCGCCACCGCCGTGAGCCTTACTGCCGAATGGTTGACCCGTGCCGATCCCGAAGGCCGGTGGACGGGCATCCTCAGCGAAGAAGGCGGCTATCACCTCCAGCGTCTGTGGCGCGGCGTCACCGATCACCACATCATCGAGGCGAGCTTTCTCGTCAGCCAAGAGGCCCGTCGCCTCCACACACTGATCGAGGAACAAGTCGAAACGTTCGCGACGACATCGCGCTTGATCACATTGTCCAAAGGCAATGCTGCGGATGCAGCGGCTGAAACCGATGAGGGTGAAGAGCCATTGTTGGTCAGCACGCGCGGCTCGCTGCTCGTGACCCGGCCTTCCGATCTGCTCGAAGGTGTCTTGAACGCAGGCCGCAAGGGCCTTGCCATCGCCCGCTACAAAGGCTTGGGCGAAATGAACGCCGAACAGCTGTGGGAAACCACGCTCAACCCCGATGCCCGCTCGCTCCTCCGCGTGGACATTGGCCAGGCCGATCTTGCCGACGAAATCTTTACCCAGCTGATGGGTGACGTGGTCGAGCCGAGACGTGATTTCATTCAGGAAAATGCGCTCAACGTGGCGAATTTAGACGTGTGATCTGGTCAATCTGTGGGCGGAAGCATTAATCTGTATATCGATAACGATTAGCTGTCTCAAAGTAGTAATTGTCTGTTCTGTTGCGCTTCAGACTCCGCAGATTTTGCTCATTTCTAAAATGACTTGCAGCAAGGAAATGTGGCGCCAAAATGGTCACAGGGGCGAATGTGCAAGTGCGGTGCACGTTGACCCTTGCAATGATAACATTTGTTAGCGACTATGCCGCAGCGAATTTGGCGGAGTCTGCCCCTGAATGGAAAATTTCCCCTCGACTGACGGCGCCACATTGTGAAACTGCGCCGCACCACGATCTTCATCCCCGGAACGATGGACGAAGCGCAGATGCGCGCGATGATTGCGACCTGCGGGGCGGATCTGATTTGCCTCGATCTTGAAGACACCGTGATCCCCGCGCGCAAGGCCGAAGCGCGCGAGATGATCGTGCGGTTGCTGCGCGCCGATATCTGGGGCCGCGCCGCACGAGCGGTGCGCATCAACGCCGTGGCATCGCCCTTTGCCGAAGATGATATTCGCGTGGTGGTCAGTGGCGCGGGCGAGCGGATTGATACGTTGCTGCTTTCAAAGCCCGAAAGTGCGGACGAGATACTCTGGATCGACAGTGTGATCGCTGAATATAAACTCTCCAACCGGATTGGCTATATCGTCGGGATTGAGTCCGCTTGGGCGCTCACCAATATCGACATGCTGTCTTCGTGCTCGCCCAATGTTGAGGCGTTGGGATTTGCGATTGGTGATCTCAGCGCATCGTTGGGTGTGAATATCGGGGCCTATTTGCAGGATCGATCACTCTATCCGGGGGACTTGTTTCACTTTCACCGCGCGCGGATCATTTTGGCGGCGAGGACGCACGGGCTTTGGGCGCTGGATGCACCTTGGCCGATGGTCAATGATCATGCAACGCTGGCCGAGGACGCCCGCTGGGGGGCAATGATGGGTTTTGATGGCAAGCTGGTGTTGGTTCCCGCGCAAGTCCGCACCGTGCATGAGGCGTATCGGCCAAGTGCCGGCGAGCTTGCCTACGCGCGCGGGGTGATTGCCAAGCTTGAGGCGATGGAGCACGACGGCGAAGGGTCGGGGGTTGATGATGGCCAGTTTCTTGATCCCGTCGTCATTGCACCGGCGCGCAAAACTATCGCGCGCGCAGAGGCGCCGCTTTGAGCAAAACTGCCCGCACGATTGCGCTGTGCTCGCTCGCGTCACTGCTCGATGGCTATGACATTCAGGCGCTCGGTCTCGCGATCCCAGGCATGGCCAAGGATTTTGGCGTTCCACCGACGGCGTTAACGTTTGCGGTTTCGGCGTCACTGATCGGGATGGCACTGGGCGCGATGTTGCTGGGGCCGCTGGGAGACCGGCAGGGCCGCAAGCAAATGCTCGTCGCCACCCTGTTGCTGATCGGTGCCACGACCTTTGGCGTCGTCAGCGCGACAAACCCCACGCAGCTGATGATCTGGCGCTTCCTATGTGGCCTTGGGATCGGCGCGATCGTACCAGTGGCCATCGCTATCGTCGCCGAAGCCGCTCCGCCTGCACGACGAACAGCGCTGGTCACGCTGATGATCGCGAGTTCGCCCTTGGGCGGGTTTATTGGCGGTTTTGCGGCGCCATTCATCGAACCCGCCTATGGGTGGCAGGGGATTTTCGGCTTTGGCGGCGCGCTTACCTTGGTGGCGGGGCTGACGATCTGGATTGCGTTGCCAGTGACCGGGCAGGCACAAACCGCGACGCTGCAGCCTTCTGTGACCACGCTTTTCACGCCGCAATTTCGCGCGCGCACAGTGCTGCTCTGGACGATTTTCTGGCTCAATCTCTTTGTCAGTTATTCGCTGATCAGTTGGCTGCCCACCTTGCTTGGCGCTGCTGGATGGGCACGGGGAGAGGCGCAGCGGGCGACGGGCCTGCTAGCGCTTGGTGGCATTTGTGGTGGGCTGTTGATGGCCTGGGCGGCGGACAAGGGGCGTGCTGTGCCCACACTTGCTGCGTCTTATATTCTCACTGCGTGCCTGTTCGTGCTGTTCATCATTGGCCCCGGCGAGCGCGCTGCCTGGCTGGCTTTGCTCGCTCTTGTCGGGGCGGGGGGCATTGGCGCACAGATGGCACTGGGATCGCTTGCGGCGAGTTTCTTTCCGGCGGAAATCCGCGCAACCGGGCTGGGCTGGTCCGGCGGCTTTGGTCGCATTGGCGCCATCGTCGGCCCGCTGGCGATGGCCGCTTTGCTCCATGCCAATGTTGCTGCCAGCCTGATCCTGGCGCTGCTGATGGTTCCGATGCTGGCATGCGCCTATTGCGTCACACGGCTGCCCAAGGCGTTGGCGGGATGAGGTGTGCTTTGTTACTCGGCCTGTTGCTGCTGTTCAGCGCCTGTAGTGGCGCGGATAGTGATTGGCCAGCTTACGGTCGGGATAGCGCCGAACAACGGTTCAGCCCGGTTGCGGATATCGACACACGCAATGTGGGTACACTCGGATTGGGCTGGACCTATGCGATGCGCGACGGCCGCGGGGTGGAGGCAACGCCGCTGATGGTGGGCGATACGCTCTATGTCACCTCGGCGTGGAGCCTCGTCTATGCGCTTGATGCAATCACGGGTGCGGAGCGCTGGGTGTTTGATCCCAAAGTTGATCGCAGCATCGGGGCGAAGGCCTGTTGCGACGTGGTGAACCGGGGCGTTGCGTATGCGGGGGGCAGGATATTTGTCGCCGCGCTTGATGGCCGATTGATCGCGCTCGATGCCAAGACGGGAGCCAAGCTCTGGTCGACCCAGACGATTGATGATCCCCAAAGCAACTATGTCATCACCGGTGCGCCGCGGGTTGCCAAGGGCTTGGTGTTGATCGGGAATAGCGGTGCAGATCTTGGCGTGCGGGGTTATATGGGGGCATATGACGCCGAAACCGGGAAACGTGTGTGGCGCTTTTACACCGTTCCCGGCAATCCTGCGAAGGGCCCGGATCATGCGGCGTCTGACGGCATCATGGCGCAGGCCAGCAAGACCTGGACCGGCAAATGGTGGGCCGAGGGCGGCGGTGGCACCGTGTGGGATACGATCAGCTATGACGAAGCGCTTGACCGGATTTATATCGGCGTCGGCAATGGTAGCCCGTGGAACCGGCAGATCAGATCACCGGGCGGCGGCGACAATTGGTTCCTTGCCTCGATCATCGCGCTGGACCGTAAAACCGGGCGCTATCTCTGGCATTATCAGGCGACGCCGGGCGACACATGGGATGCGACCGCGACCCAATCGATGATCCTCACCACGCTGACTATCGATGGCAAGCAACGTCGCGTGTTGATGCAAGCGCCGAAGAACGGTTTTTTCTACGTGATTGACCGGGATAGCGGCAAGCTGTTATTGGCCAGGAACATCGTGCCGATGGCCAAAACGGCCAATACGCCAAAGGGCGCGCCGATCAGTTGGGCCTACGGGATCGATATGACAACGGGCCGCCCGCTCGAAAATCCCGAGGCGCGCTATGTGGATGGGAAGACGATCAGGGTGCATCCTACGGGCATGGGTGCGCACAGCTGGCAGCCGATGGCGTTTAGCCCGCAAACCGGCCTTGCCTATATCCCCGCGCAGGATTTCGCCTCAAGCTTCACGCATGATCCTGACTATAAACCGCAACTTTATACGCGGGCGAGCGGCTTAAAAGCGGGCGAGGCGATCCCGCAGGATGCGCAGCTGCGTGCATCGATCCCCAAGCGGTTGAACGCCCGCCTCGTTGCGTGGAACCCGGTGACGCAGCGCGAGGCCTGGCGCGTGCCGCATGAGTTTGCGGGCAATGGCGGGGTGCTGGCAACGGCGGGCGGGCTGGTGTTCCAAAGCGCGGCCAGCGGATTTTTCAACGCCTATGATGCCGCCACGGGCAATCTGTTGTGGCATTTTGACGCGCAAGCCACCGCGCAGGGCGGCCCGATCAGCTACCGAATCGGTGGCACCCAATTTATCGCGATTGCAGTGGGTAATGGCGGATCGAGTTGGCTGGCGGGCGGGATGGCGACGGCGCAAAAGAAGGGCCCGCCAAGCGGACGCGTTCTGGTGTTCAAACTCGGCGGTAAAGCCACCTATCCCAGAGTCGAAACCTCGCCGGGGCCCGTGCCCGAACCGCCGACGATCACCGCGTCCCCCCAAACCATTGCAACGGGGGCCAAATCCTACGCAAATTATTGCGCAGGCTGTCACGGTTTCAGCGCGATCAGCGGACAAGCTACGCCCGATTTGCGGCGCTCTCCTGCCCTTCAGGACCGCGAGACGTTTCGCGCAATTGTGCAGGACGGCGCCTTGCTCGCCAACGGCATGCCGCGCTTTGGTGTGGTGATCGATGCCGACAAGGTGGAGGCAATCCGCGCCTATGTGGCGTTCGAAGCGCGCTTCATCCGTGATAAATAGAGGGGCAAGGAGCGGGCGAGCTTTGGTGCTCAAATGGGTTATGTGCGCTGATTACGGAGCATCACCTTCGTGCCGCGCTGCCATCATTTTCAACGTATCCCCGTCAACCAGCTTTGCCGCGTAAAGCGCGGCACCGATGCCAGGATCAAACCGCGGCTGTGTGATCCGATACGCCCTTGGCTCTGATTGGAGAGCTTGAATGAAGGGGGACAATATCCACTCATGCGCGTTGAACACGCCGCCCGAATAGGAGATCATTATCTCTGTGCCGGTATCAAAATTCAGGGCAGTACTGATCGCCGTTACGAGCAGAACCAATTCGCCGACGGCCTGCGCGAAAATTTTCTGGGCTTGAGAATCGCCCTGAGCGGCCGCCTGCGTGACTAAGCGTGACACCGCTGCCACGGCATCGCGTTCGCCGCCTGCGAAAAAGCCGGATACATCAAGATCGTCAGCGAAACCGAATTTCGTGCGGATGATGTCGTACAACGGGCCTCGTGGCAGGCGACCATCGCTCATCTTTGAAAACGCACCCAACCCCTCAACCGCGATCCAATATGCCGAGCCCTCGTCGCCAAATATGTCCCCCCATCCGCCGGCGCGGGCGATCCGACCTTGATATTCGCCGTATCCAATGGAACCTGTCCCGGCGACGATGTTAATCCCATCCTCACAGCCGAGCGAACCTGCCCAACCGCACACCATGTCATTGCCACAAACATAGCGCGCATGGCCAAGAATGCTGGCCGGCATCGCGTCCAGATTGCCCGTCACGCGATTGTCTTCGCCATAAGCAGGGAGACCGAAAAACGCGTGTGTGAGGTCGTTCGCCGTCAAGGCCGACTTTTGCAACACGGCATCAATGCCGTTGGTGAGGACCGTCCGAAGCCCATCCATTCCGACCTGGACGTGATAAGATCCCGCCTCTTCGTGTCGCCCACAGATCCTGCCCAGATCATCAAGGACCACAAAGGCGGACTTTGTACCGCCGCCATCCACACCAAGAAAATAGCGGCTCATACTGGTTGAAGCGCGTAGATATCGACGCCCTTCACGACGCGGTTGACAAGGCCTGCGGCATTTGGATTGTCGGGCGTCCTGCCTAGCGCCAGCGACTGGTGAAAGGCATAAATCTGCGGCGCAATAATCATCGGAAACAGCAGATCGACGTCGCGGGCATCCGCCAATGCCGGGATCAATATTGCCTCAACACCCGGCAGTGGCTTTGCCGAAATTGCGAGGATTTTCTGTGCCTTCGCGTCGCGTTGGATTTCGCTCAATAGATCAAGATCGTAGCGGCGGGTATTCGCATCATTCGAGACAAGAACGACAATCAGTGTTCGAGACGTCACAATGGTTTTGGGTCCGTGGCGAAAGCCGAGCGGCGTATCATGGATGGCAACGGTTTCACCGTCACTCAGTTCAAGCAGTTTGAGTGAGGCTTCTCGCGCTAGCCCTTTGAGGCCATTGCTTCCCAGATAGACCACGCGCTCAAATCTCAGCTTCGCAAGCGCCTCGATCTGGCCGATAGGGCCAACAATGACGCCTTCGACGGCCGTGATGATCGGGTTAATTCGTGCAGACATTGTTTCGATGCCACAGATCGCGAAGAGGGCAGCATACATCATCCCCGTAAAGCTTGATGTCATCGCAAAGCCGCGATCATGTGTCTCATCGGGGAGCATGATCACTTGACAGTGCGGTGCGCCAGTCAAGCGCTGCGCCAATGCGCCTTTGCTGTTGCACGTGATCGCAATATGGTAACACTCGCTGACAAGCTCATCGGCGATATCAATTGCGGCAACGCTTTCCGGGCTGTTGCCCGAACGCCCAAATGACAAAATCAAAGTGGGTGTATCGCGCTCCAGATAATGGTTAGGGCCGGTGACAATATCGGTCGTAGCGATCGCCTCGATGCGACAAGGCAACTCGTTCGCCAGATACGGTGCAAGGCATTCGCCGATGAAGGCGGAGGTGCCTGCTCCGGTAAGTATGACGCGCATATCTCGGCGCATGATGAGTGGCTCAATGAAGTGAGCCAACCCGGCGGCATCGCGTGCGAGTTGATCGTGGATCGCCCGCAACGTCCGGGGTTGTTGCGCAATTTCGCGGGCGGTGTGCAGGCCACCAGCTAAATCCAAAGCCAGTTCTTCAAATCCAAGGAGCGACATCAGTTTAACAACCTTTGCTGTGTGCAGGCCGCGTTGTAATCATCCAAAGTTGCCATGATGTGGCAAAGGACCAAATTTTCTGGAAGATTGGTTGTATGTCCTTCCCGCACTGCAGCGTAGGCCAAGGGAAGATACTGACCGATCAATGCTACCGGCGGCGGATCGTTCGTCAAATTTGCAAACATCTTTGCTTGCGCCGCAGCGATTTCGGGATGGGGCCAATAGTAGCGAATACGATCGCTCAGGCTATATTGCAGATCAAAATCCAGCTGTGCACCAACGCCGTGGTAATGTTTGGACCAATGCGTCGGATCAGCTTTGAGCCTGTTCACCACAACATCACGAAAACCGGAAGCCTGTTCCGCGCACCACTCACGCTCGATTGCATCAAGCGCCCATAGCGCCTCTCGCAGGGCAAAAGTGACGCCCGGGCCAACCTTCAATATCGCAAAATGATCGCGGACCAACTGATGGAGAGCGATGCGCGTTTGATAGTCGGTCGAATGTGCCTCAAACACCATTTGAGGATTGGAATCGATCATGCGGCTTAATGATGCCGCGTTGAGCGGTTGATAGTCGACGACCTTATGATGATCAAACTCAACGCCGGGTTGCACAACCAGCGCGATCACCCTCTGCCAGGCCTCGTCGAGACCATGTGCCCGGAATATCTGCTCATGGATATCGATTGTCGCCTGTGCATGCTCGGCCGTGGTCACGGCGAGGTCGTTCAGAGTCTCGGTCGCACCGCCGGGGACCGGCACTTCCGTGCCAATCACGTAGACGGGCAACTCGCCCCCAACCCGAGCATAAGCGGCCTCAGCGACGGCGCAAAGCTGG
>JBJOLA010000266.1:0-3440 GCA_046045815.1 Pseudomonadota bacterium | reverse complement strand
ATTTACCCCCCCAGAAGCGGTGACAACCCCTAACCACCGCGCTAATGGCGTTGGATGATACGACATTTCCTCAATCTTTCCGACGCCGGGCCCGATGGCATTGCCGCGATGTTGAACGATGCGCTTGACCGCAAGGCGGCGCGCGCGGGTTGGCCCAAGGGCAAAGCGGACGGTGACGCACCGCTGGCGGGCCATACGCTGGCAATGATCTTTGAGAAGAGCTCCACCCGCACCCGCGTGTCCTTCGATATGGCGATCCGGCAGTTGGGCGGCACCAGCATCGTGATGGACGCAGGATCGATGCAGCTGGGCCGGGGGGAGACGATTGCCGATACCGCGCGCGTCCTTTCGGGCTATGTCGACGCGATCATGATCCGCAGCGATGATCATGCCAAGATCGATGAAATGGCCGCTCATGCCTCGGTGCCGGTGATCAACGGGCTGACGGACCTCTCCCATCCCTGCCAGATCATGGCCGATCTGCTGACCTTGATCGAGGCCGGCAAAGCGCTGCCGGGGCTTGAAGTCGCTTGGTTTGGTGATGGGAATAATGTGCTCAATTCGGTGATCGAAGCGGCAGGGCTGATGAAGTTCAACGTGCGCGCCGGGGTGCCGCAGGGGTATGAACCAGACGCCGCGTTCATCAGCGCTGCTCAGGCTGCGGGCGCGCGGATTGATATCGTGCGGAACGCCGCTGAGGCTGCCAAGGATGCGGACGTTATCATCACCGACACCTGGATCTCGATGGGCCAGGAACATGTTCACAACAAGCTGGCGGCGATGATGCCCTATCAAGTGACCGAGCGACTGATGGCCCAAGCAAAGCCCGATGCGGTGTTCCTCCACTGTCTGCCTGCGCACCGCGATGAAGAAGTGACTTCGGCGGTGATTGACGGCGCGCAATCGCACATCTGGGCGGAAGCGGAGAACCGGCTTCATGCACAGAAGTCTGTTTTGCTGTGGGCATTCGGGCTGCTCGGATGATTGACCCGGCAGAGCGCGATAGCGACCGGGCGCTTGGGTTCATCATCCCGTCTCGGCATGCGCGGGGCCGGATCGTGCGGCTGAGTGCATCCCTCCAGGCGGTGCTTTCGGCGCACGGCTATCCGCCGGTGATAGAAGAGCTGTTGAGCGAGGCGCTGGTGGTGACGGCATTGCTCGGCGCGATGCTCAAGGATGCCGCAGGCCAACTGACGATGCAGGCGCAAACCGAAGGCGGCGCGGTGAGCCTGATGGTGTGTGACTACAAGGGCGGCGAAGTGCGCGGCTATGTTCAGCATGACGATGATCTGTTGGCTGAAGTGCCGACTCAGCCCAGCCTGTTCGCCTTGTTCGGCAAGGGCTATCTCGCGATCACTTTTGATCAGGCCGTATCGGGTGAACGGTATCAGGGGATCGTCCCGCTCGAAGGTGCATCGCTTGCTGATGCGGTCGAAAGCTATTTTGCCCAGTCCGAACAAATCCCCAGCCTTGTTCGGGTGGCGATTGGTGACGGCGTGGCGGGAGGCATGTTGCTCCAGCATCTGGCCGAGGGCGAGGAAGGGCGAGACCGGATCCACACCCGGCTCGATCATCCTGAGTGGGGTCATGTCGCAATCATGGGCGGCACGATCAAGGATGTTGAATTGCTCGATGAGGCGCTGCCGCTTGAAACGCTCGTCTGGCGCCTCTTCCACGAAGAAGAGGAAGTCCGCGTACTTGGCGGGGCGTCCCTAACGCGCGGTTGCCGCTGTGATCTCGATCACATAAAGAGCGTCATCGCCCGCTTTCCTGATGAAGAGCGTGATCAGATGGCCGATGACGAAGGCATTATCCGGGTGAACTGCGAATTCTGTTCGACCAATTTTCCCATTTCAGCGCGTTAACCCATTATTTAGCATCATTTTGCCGCAATTGGCGTATAGTGTTTTCATACAAGACGTGAGTCGATGGTTGCGATAAACGGACAGTCTCGATGGGGTGTCGAGGGCTGAGAACCGGGGGTTCTGCAATGAAGCGCCTGAATTTGTTGATCATTTCTGTGGGAGCAAGCTTCGCCGCACCGGGGCTGAGCCAACCTGCGCAAGCGCCCGCCATCGCGGCGATCTCAGCATTGCAGCCTGGCCTCTGGTCGCTTCGTTCGCTTGACGCGGGCGGCACGTCGAAATCGATCTGCGTGCGGGATGCGGCGGCGTTGCTCCAGGTTCGCCACAACGGGGCTGTCTGCACCCGCTATGTGATTGCCAACAATCTTCACGACACGACGGTGCATTACACTTGCCCGGGCAGCGGCTATGGCCGGACGACGATCCGGGTGGAAACGGCGCGGCTCATTCAGATCGAATCGCAAGGTGTGGCCAATAATGAACCCTTTGCGGTTCACTTTGAAGGCAGGCGCACGGCTGACTGTGGCGCGCTAACCAGCAGTCTGCCGCGTTAACCGGCTGTTTACCATTATGGGGTAGAAGAAGGACTGTGCTTAATTCTTCATGGCACGCTTTCCTCCCAAATAACTGGCCGTCCTTCGGGGCGGCCATTTTTTATGGTCTTGTGCTTGCGCGGCACCGGGACTAGCCGCTGGCGCCATGACTGACGCTCCTGCTGCTATTGTCCTGCTTTCGGGGGGGCTCGACTCGATGGTCGCCGCTGGTCTCGCGCGCGCCGCAGGCTACCGGCTGTTTGCGCTCACGATCGACTATAACCAGCGCCACCGGGTTGAGCTTCAGGCCGCCGCGCATATCGCTGACGTTCTCGGCGCAGAACGGCATGTCGTGATGCCGCTCGATCTTTCAAAGTTCGGCGGATCGGCGCTGACGGATAGTAATATCGCGGTGCCCAAAACCGGTGTCGAGGCTGGTATCCCGATCACCTATGTGCCCGCGCGCAACACGATTTTTCTGTCGCTCGCGCTGGGCTGGGCGGAGGCGGTTGGCGCGCGGGACCTTTTTATCGGCGTCAACGCGCTCGATTATTCAGGCTATCCGGATTGCCGCCCCGGCTTCATCGCGGCGTTTGAGGCTATGGCGGCACAAGCAACCAAGGCGGGCGTCGAGGGCCAAAGCTTCACCGTTCACACCCCGCTGATCGCGATGAGCAAGGCCGATATCGCGCGGGAGGCGGCACGGCTTGGCCTAGACGCGGGGATGAGCTGGTCCTGCTATGATCCGACACCGGCCGGAAAGCCGTGCGGCGCGTGTGACAGTTGCCGTCTGCGCGCAAAGGGATTTGCCGAAGCAGGCCTGGTTGATCCAGCGGCACCATGACCTACGCCGTGAAGGAAATCTTCCTCACGCTGCAGGGTGAGGGCGTCCATACGGGACGGCGCGCCGTGTTCCTGCGCTTTGCCGGGTGCAATCTTTGGAGCGGGCGCGAGGCTGACCGGGAAACCGCTGTTTGCCGTTTCTGCGACACTGATTTCGTCGGCACGGACGGCCAGGGCGGGGGCAAGTTTGCAGAGGCGG
>JBJOLA010000265.1:0-19690 GCA_046045815.1 Pseudomonadota bacterium | reverse complement strand
CTTCCCAACCGGCAATGGCGAGCTTGACCTCATCGCCAGCCGGCTGAGCCCGCACCCATAGATCGAGATCTTTTGCGCCATCCGCCGCGACGACACCGCGCGAAACGAGTAAACCAAGAGTGCGGGCAAGGCGCGCGAGCGTCGCCAGCTGAGGGATGGCCAGTGTACCACCAGGCTCCCCGCCTGCGCCCAGCTGGAGCGCAAGCAAGCGCGCGTCAGCTGAGGTCAACCGGCCATCCCGATCAACCGTACCTGTGGCGATCAAGCCGCTGTTCGCACTCACGGCGACAGCGGTCTGAATGAAGAGGCGCGCAAATTCATGGCACATCATAGCCGCCACATGGTTAAAGGAGCGCTAAATTACCGAGAATGATACCGCAATGAAAGCTGAGAGAGGACAACATGACACACAACGACAACTACGCCAGCCAATAGTTGATCACAGACACCAGCAATCAGCATCTCAAGCGCGAGCCATTCGGCGTCCGCTTTCCAGGCCGGCCCCAAAGTATCTTCAGGAAGTGATAGTAAAGCGACGCTGCCCCATAGCGCTAGAATCGCCACGCCCCAATCACCGCCGCCACTCATCAGATGCCACGCCGTGATCAGCAAAAGCACACATACTACCGGAGCTTTCGCCTTGGAATAGGCGCCAAGTACCGGAATCGTTCGCGCTGAAATCGTAGCGATCACACCGGCCGAAATTGCCGGAAATCCGGCGAGCAAAAACATGAAAAAGCCGGTCGCGACCCATCCGATCGCGGATAGCAGTATCGCCGTCCCCAATAATGTGATCGGCAACACCGTGATGAGATCAAGTGGCACAGCGCGGGTGAGTAAGGCTGGCGTTAATCGCGCGCAAATCGGGGCAGCCACCCACTTTGCGAAGCCACTGCGTTCTGACGGCAATGTCGTCACTGCCAATGCGTTAGACACATCAGCAGCGGAAGCTTCATTCTGTATGAGGCCCAGCACACCGTCGCCGTCATGGCGGCGACGGGCAGCGCCAGATTGTAGGCCGCAGCGCAGTAACGTTGGCCCCAACGTCCAATCGCCAAGCATCGCACATGTATCTCGCAACAATGTTCCGTTGAGCAACGCTAGGCCCGACCAACGATCCTGCGCATCAATCCGCTCACAGTGGCTGGTTTCGGGCGCATCGGCGTGGGTCAATAGTATCGGCGCCGACTCAGCCAAAAGCTGTGAGACAACCCCGCGTGACGCCACGACGCCACTGGCCATAACCAGCAGTGTTTCCTCTGGATGGATGCGATCCGCAGCGTCAGTTGCCGTCCGTGCGACATCTATGTCTATGCCTTCGGCGCGCAGTAGATCAAATGCCGCCACCAATCCGGCGGGAACCTCATCGACCAGAACGACAATATGCCCGACGCCGCAAGCGCGGGCCATACGCACCTGATATTCGATGAGTGTTTGACCGACGACGGAAAACAAGGCCTGACGTTGCCCAAGCGGCACCGACGCGTCGTCATCCGTCAAAATTAGGCCAGCCACAGGCAAAGCACGTCCCCCCAGAACCAATTGCCGGGGTCGTTACGGCCTTTGAGTCGCTTTGAAAAGCTATTCGCTGAGCAAGGCTACCGCAGAAGTGACGCAGCGAAGCGCGACAGGATCGCCAGGTGCCGATTCGAGAGCAAAATCAGCTGCTTTCAGCAATTGCATCGCGCCAAAACTTGCTGCCAAGCCCTTCAAACGGTGCGCGGCAACGTGCCAATTCGCGTCACAGCGAGATCGGGTCAATAGGTCAGCATATTGGCATGCGCCGTCGATCAGCGCCGCGCGAAGCTCACGCACAAGCGCCGCATCATCGCCAACAGCAGCGGCCAAAGTGGCATCTAGCGCTCCAATTTCATATGCCATTCATCCCGTTTAGCGCATCATCCTTAACGCTTCGTATCAAGTGTCTTCCCAAGGCGGATAAAAACGTGATAAGTCTGTGGATATGAGTGGGGGAAATTCTGTCGTCGGCCTCTGGCGCGACCGTGAACCGGCACAACAACAGGTCAATGATCTGGGTGATGCGCTAATCGTAGACACGCCTGTAGAAGGTTTCGAAATCGAAGAAGAGGAACGCCCGTCAAGGGGCCGTTGGCGGCGGGCTTCTGCAACTGGCGGAGCCACGGCTCTTGCCTTGGGATGGATCGGGACGCTGGCTTATGAACGTTTTGCCACGCTTGGCGCTGCACCATTTTCACTGAGCGGCGCAATCGGGTTCGTCTCTACTGCCAGCGCGCCACTCGCCATGATTGGTGTTGGTTGGCTGCTCTTGACCCGCGCCAGCAAATCGGAACAGCGCCGTTTCCAACGCACGTCTGAGGCGCTCCACACCGAGGGTCAGCGGCTCGAAACATTACTATCCTTCGTATCGTCGCGGATTGATGAGAACCGCAGGGAACTTGCTGCGCAAGGTGACACGCTCATGTCACTTGGCGAGGACGCTGCGGTGCGGCTCAACAATATCACGCGGGCGATGGCTGCCGAAATTGAGACCGTGAGCCGTCATGCGCAAGGCCTGACAAGTTCGGCTGCCGCTGCACGGGGTGATCTGGCAGTGCTGCTGGCCAGCATGCCGAAAGCCAATGTACAGACCCGCCAAATGGTTACGGTACTACAAGAGACGGGCTTAGTTGCGCATGAAAAAGCTGCAGAACTCACGGCACAGCTGACGCTGCTGCTTGCGCGCGGCAGAGAAGCTGATGAAATTGCGGGCAATGCCGCCGCCAAGCTCGCTGCGCATCTGTCGCGTATGGAAGGTGTGAGCGAGGTCGCGGGCGCACGCCTTGAACAAGCTGCTGGTCAAATGACAGGTGCTGTTGATCTAGCCTTGGAACGCGCCAGCCAGGCGCTGGAATCGGCGCGCCAAGGTATGGAAGCCCAAGGTGCCGCCATGATGGCGATGATCCAACAAAATCAAGCGAAAATGGCGCAAACCGGCGCGGAGTCTGCTGAAATCCTGAGCAAGCGGATCGAAGAAATTGCCGGCCAGGTCGATCATGTCGCGCAGACCTTTGCCAGCCAAGGTGATGTCAGCCAGTCGCTCGTGACTCGTCTGACTGCTGACATCGAGACAATCGAAGGCCGCTTCGCTGCCTTTGATACCCACGGGATTGAGCGGACGGACCGACTGTCGATGGCCATCGGCGCGCTCCGCAACCATAGCGATGAACTCAAGACCTCACTCGACGGAGGCGGCGATACTGCCAACATGCTGGTCGGCCGTGTCGAATCATTGATGACGGCGCTCGATGCAGCCGCGCGCGAAATTGATGAAACCATCCCAGCGGCCTTTGGGCGCCTTGAAACCAAAGCGAATGAAAGCATGGCGGCCATTAACGCCGCTACTCCGATCATCACGACGCTTTCTGAATCGGCGACCGAGGCACTCGCAAAACTGGCCGAAGCCGATGAACTGTTATTACGCCAGCGCGATGCGCTTGAGGCAATGGCTGGGATGAGCGGCGACCAAATCAATGAAATCAAAACGACCGCCGACGCGCTCGCTCAAACCATTGCCACCGCCACCGCCAATGCACATGCCCTGACGCACACGGCAGGCCCGAACCTGATCGAGTCACTTGTCCGAGTGCGCGAGACCGCCAACCAAGCGACCGAGCATGTCCGCACCGCTTTTGCCGAAATTATCCCACAGCAAGCCCAAGCGTTGGGAACACAGAGTAAGGCGGCGCTCCAAGAAGCGTTGACCGCACAAGTTGAAGTCCAGATGAATGCGATTGCGGACACGACGGCAGATGCCGTTGCCGCCGCTCAGAAGGCAACGGACCGATTGATGCGTCAGATGCTGACGATTTCGGAAACCAGCGCTGCGCTCGAAGCCCGCATCGCTGACGCAAAATCTGAAGTTGAACATAGTGATCAGGCCAATTTCGCCCGCCGGGTCGCGCTGTTGATCGAATCGCTCAATTCGACCGCAATTGATGTGACCAAGATTTTCTCGAACGATGTGACTGATACAGCTTGGGCAAGTTACCTGCGCGGGGATCGCGGCATCTTCACGCGCCGTGCGGTCAAACTGCTCGATGCGACAGAGGTGAAGGAAATCGCGCGCAATTATGAGGGTGACTTGGAGTTCCGCGAACAGGTTAACCGTTACATTCACGATTTCGAATCAATGCTCCGAAACGTTCTTGCTTCACGCGACGGATCACCATTGGGTGTCACTTTGCTATCATCGGATAATGGCAAACTTTATGTCGCCCTCGCCCAAGCCATTGAGCGGCTGCGGAGTTAGTTGATCCGTTCCGGCGCGAAATTGAGCATGTCGGTTGTGATCCAACTGTGGTTGTAGTTGGCGTAGAATAACGCAAACACGATCGTGGAAAGGATCGTTGTGCGGATGATGATGCGCCGTGCATTAAAGTTCGCGGGAGCGCCCGGCTCCTGCCCGGGCACCAGTTCCGCTCCAGCTTCATGCACTGATCGAATGCCGAGCGGCAACACGACAAACGCTGTCATCACCCAGAACAACACATAGATCGCAAGCGCAGATGACCAGTTCATCGCTTAAGCGGTCCTTAGCAACATGATTTCAACTATCGGCTTCTTGCCAGTCCATTCAGTAGCGACGCGCCGAACAGCGAGGCGGAGGCCTTCACGAATGCCGTCATCCGTCTTTGCCCCCTTCTGGATCGCAGCTTCGACGGCGGCTTCGGCAGCCTGAATGAACTCGTCCCGGTCTTCCTCCACGGGAATACCCTGAAGCCTGATCTCGGGATTGGCGGCGAGCTTCCCTGCCCCGTTCAACGCGACGGCAACCGCGATCACACCGAACTGCGCAATCCTGCGACGCTCGCCAATCGTACCGCCGTCGGCTGGCAAGATCACGTCCCCGTCGAGCACAAGCCGTCCGGTGCGTTCATTACCAACGATTTTGGGTTTGCCTGGTGCAAGCCGCACAACATCGCCGTTCGATTGCACCAATGTGTTCTTGACGCCGCACGCCGCGCCGAAACGCGCCTGTTCCGCCATATGCCGACGCTCTCCGTGGACCGGGAGCAAAAGTTCAGGCCGAATCCAATCATACATTTGCTTGAGTTCGGGGCGGCCGGGATGCCCCGACACATGGACATGCGCCTGCTTTTCCGTGACCATGATGATATCCTTGCGCGCGAGTGCGTTCTGGATGCGGCCAATCGCCGTTTCATTGCCCGGGATCTGCTTGGATGAAAAGATCACCGTATCGCCCGCGTCGAGCTTCAACTGGTGGCTGTCCGACGCTATCCGGGCAAGCGCGGCGCGGGCCTCACCCTGACCGCCGGTCGCGATGATCATCAATTGCTTGGCGGGAAGGCGCATCGCCGCGTCGAAGTCCATCGGCTGGGGAAAGCCCTTGAGCATGCCGTTTGCCTGAGCAGCGCGCACAATCCGGTCAAGTGACCGCCCTGCAACACAAACCTGCCGCCCGCTGGCCTTCGCAACGTCGTGAAGTGTTTGGAGGCGGGCTGCATTGGAGGCAAAGCTCGTCACGAGCACCCTGCCCTTCGCGCCCTTCACAGCCTTTAACAAATCGGCGCGTACGCTGCCTTCGCTCTTGCTGTCATCTTCATTAAACGCGTTGGTCGAATCGCATACCAGTGCGAGGATGCCTTCATCACCAATAGCCGTCAGCTCTGCAGGCGTGGCGTTGACGCCAATCACTGGCTCTTCATCAAGCTTCCAGTCACCCGTGTGGAAGATACGACCATAGGGTGTATCAATCACCACTGCATTCATATCCGGGATCGAATGGGCGAGCGACATGTAGCGGATGCCAAATGGTCCGAGCTCAAAGCTGCCGCGCTGCGGGATCACGATCAGCTCAACCTTATCGGCCAGTCCTTCTTCTTCCAGCTTGCCTTTGATCAGCGTCGCCGTGAAGGGGGTCGCATAGAGCGGAACATCCAGATCAGCGGCCAGATAAGGGATTGCACCGATATGATCTTCATGGCCGTGGGTCAGCACGATGCCGACCAAGTCCTTCTTGCGCGCTTCAATGAATTCCAGATCGGGCAGAACCAGCTCAATCCCGGGATAGTCCGCGCCACCAAAGGTCAGACCAAGATCCACCATCAGCCATTTGCCCTGGGTGCCATAGAGATTTACGTTCATGCCAATCTCATCCGACCCGCCAAGTGCGAGGAAGAGGAGTTCGTTACCAGGGGTTGTCACTTAAATTCGATCCAATTCTATTTTGCCACCCGCTCATACAGGATCGCCAGCCCTTGGATAGTCAGGTCTGGCTCGATTGCATCAAAGACTTTGCTATGTTGTTCAAATAGCACGGCGAGGCCGCCTGTCGCGATGACCATTGTCGGGCGGCCAATCTCTGCCTTCATGCGAGTAACAAGGCCCTCTATCATCGCAATATAGCCCCAATAAATGCCGATCAGCATTTGCGATTTCGTGTCACGGCCAATGACGCTTTCGGACTCAGGTGCTTCAATCGCGATACGGGGAAGCATCGCCGCAGCAGCCACCAACGCATCAAGCGAGAGGTTTATGCCCGGCGCGATAATACCACCCTTATACGCACCGTTATAATCCACTGCATCAATCGTCGTCGCGGTGCCGAAGTCGATGAGTATCTTGTCCCCGCTATAGAGCGTGTGCGCGGCCACGGCATTAACCGCCCGGTCCGCCCCAACGGCATGGGGTTCATCCACATCGAGCGCCAAGCCCCATTCCACCGGAGCATGCCCTGCGATGAGTGGATCAACCTTGAAATATTTCTGCGAAAGCACCGTCAAATTGTGGAGCGCGCGCGGCACCACGGTTGAGATGATCACAGCCGTCACATCATCAAGCGTCATGCCATTGATGATAAGCAGCTGCCGCAACCAGACAGCATATTCATCCGCCGTCCGTCGTGCGTCGGTCGCGATCCGCCAGCGCGCCTTGATCTCCCGCCCATCGACCAGCGCGAAGACGACATTTGTGTTTCCAGCATCAATTGCGAGCAGCATGTCGCCCCCTTTAAATCAAAAATACGTCAGCGGCGTGAATGACACGAACCGCGTCATCCGCCAAGCGCAAGCGCAGCGCACCGTCATTATCAAGTCCATCAAACAAACCGTCTAGTGATGTTCCATCGGGGAATGTCAGGCTTAGCGCCGCTCCAGCGGGATGCGCATATTCAGTCCAGGCGGAACGGACCACCTGGATCCCCTCACCCCGCCACCGGCCCAGCCAGCGCGCGAAAGCCGTCGCTACCTCCTCAAGAAAATAGCCAGGATCGGGCGCCGCAATGCCGTGTGACGCCAAACAAGTGGCCGGTCGACCGAGATCAACTGGGTGAGAGTGCAGGTTCACGCCCATCCCGATCACGACCGCGTCCCCAGACCGTTCAAGCAAGATGCCCGATACCTTGGCACCTTCAATGAGGATATCGTTCGGCCACTTTATCATCGGCCTGATTGGGCCCAAAAACCCGCCGATTACCTCCGCCAGTGCCACGGCGGTGACGAGCGCAAGAGTTGCGGCAGTTGGATCATGGGGCTGCAATCGAACAAGCGTACTGGCGTAAAGGTTGCCCGGTGGGGATTCCCAAGTACGCCCCATACGTCCGCGCCCGCCGCTCTGCGTCTCTGCACGCAGCCAGAAACCTTCAGGGACCCCCGTCGCAGCAAGAGCGATGAGCTCGGCGTTGGTCGAAACGGTGGAAGAGACGGTTTGAATGGTGGCCATGAACGCGCTTTGCCCTGCGTCCATTCACTATGGAAGGGCGCAATGCAGCCGAACGACAAAATATCCCACCTTAAAGGCTCTTCAATGTTCCCTGCCCGCCAGCCAAAGCATTTGCGTGAGTGGCTCGGTTAGATATCCAAGCGCGGTACGTTTACGCAGTGGCACAACGACTTCTGCGGGCAAACCAGCCTTAAGGCCCGTATCGCCGCGCGCCTGACGTATCTTATCAAGTTCTGTCGGGGGCACCGTGACTTCAATCGTGAAATGCCGCATGCCCGTCCTTTCGTCTTCGAAGCTATCGGCAGAAACCTTGCTGATCTTTCCGTGAAGGACGGGGATCGTGCGTTCGTGGAGCGCACTGAAGCGCACTTGGGTGTCCATGCCAACTTTTAAATCATCTGCGTCATTAGGAGAGGCCTTGGCCTCAATCACAAGTGCACGGTTAAGTGGTACAATCTCCATCAACATGTCGCCAGCTGAAACGACGCCACCGACGGTATGAACTTTCAGGCCGACCACGCGGCCCGTCGCCGTCGCGCGGATCATCGCGCGCTTAAGCTGCTCCCGTGTTGCCAACAACTTTGGCTGGAGATCATCAAGCCGCACTTGAACATCGCGCAATTGGGTGGCGGCGTCTTCCAGCATCTTGCGGTTCAAGGACACCATCTGCATCCGCGCTTCGCCAATCGCTTCGGACGAACGCGCAATTTCAGACGTGAATGATCCGTAGCCGCCATCAAGGGCCGCCGCGCCCCTCTCCATTTCTCGTATACGGTTCATCGCAACGAAGCCCCGTCCCTGAAGATCGCGCAAGCCAGTGAGTTCTTCTTTTATCAGCCGCTGCTGCTCAAGATTGGCTCTAATTTGATGCTCAAACCCGCCGATTTGGGCGTTATATTGCTCGATGCGCTGGCCGATTACGTCCTGTTCAGCCCCCACAGAATTCCGACGCGCGGCGTGGAGCAGTCGCTGGCCGTGGATCGCCTCGGCGGCGAGTTCCCGATCTTCGGGTGCAAGAGCGGCAAAATCGGCAGGCGTTCGCACCTGTCCTGCCCCGTCTCGTTCGGCACGCAGCCGTTCCCGCAACGCAAGAAGATTGACCAACTCCCCTGCCATCCCGCGTTCAGCGGCGACGAGTTCGGACGCTGAAATCGTTATCAACAAATCTCCTTGACGAACGAGTTGGCCCTCCGTCACGTTGAGTGCGGTCACGATGCCGCCATCCCGATGTTGCACGGATTGCCGACTGCCGGAGACTGCCACGACGCCTTGTGCCACAGCCCCTGCATCAAGCGGGGTCATCGCCGCCCAACCGAGCAAACCGATGAAAAAGGCAGCCGCGATCATAAGGCCTTTTCTGGTTTCCCCTTTGGGAGAGCTCAACTCTTCGAACGCATCCGTAAGCTTGGGCGCAAAAGACATATCAGTCACTGGCTCCACTCCGTTTTAGATTGACGACATTTTGCCGAGAGGCGGCGTCACGTAGAGTTTCGATGACATCCTGACGCGGCCCCTGATGCTCAACGCCACCATTCGCCATCACCACCAGCCGATCAGCATTGTTCAGGATGAAAGATCGGTGCGCGACCATAAGAATCGCAGCGCCGTGCAGCTTCGCCGCTTCTATCGCTCGGACAAGAGCTTGTTCGCCCTCGGCATCAAGCGCCGAGCTGGGTTCATCCAGAATGAGGATCTTCGGATTGCCATAGAGTGCACGTGCAAGAGCGATACGCTGGGCCTGGCCACCAGATAGTGCAAAGGCTGACCCACCAAGCTGGGTTCCATATCCGTCCGGCATGCGGAGTATGAGGTCGTGGATCCCCGCCATCTGTGCGGCCTGAACCACGTGCGTGGCGACGTCTTCCGACTTATCCACAACGTCTGGATCAAATCGGGATATATTCTCGACGATAGTACCTGGCAAAAGCGCGCAGTCTTGTGGGAGATAGCCAATGTGTTTCGCAATACGTTCGGGATCCCAATCATCAAAAGTGGCACCGTCGATCCGCACTTCTCCCGCGTCCGGCCGGATCGCCCCGGCAAGTATGCGCGTCACGGTTGATTTTCCTGCTCCGGAATGACCGATCAAACCAACGATTTCTCCTGGATTGAGCGAAAAAGATACGCCGCGCAGGATGAACGCTGTCCCTTGCGGATTACGCAGTGTGAGGCCGTTGGCTTCGATATGCCCTTTGGGATCTGGAAGGAGGAGTCGCGTTGCATCATCGGCTTCGGTTTGTTCAAACAGCGTCTTTAACGTGGCCAGCCCGTTTCGCGACTGATTGATCACGGGCCAGCTGCCGACCAACTGCTCAATTGGTTGCAACGCACGACTGAGCAACACGGAAGCGGCAATGATCGTCCCTACCGAAATCTGCCCCTTGATCGCCAGAAATGCGCCCGCCCCGAGTGACAATGACTGGAGGAACATCCGCACAAACTTCACAAGTGCGGAGTAGCGCGTTGTCGATAGCTGCGTGGTGGTGACAATTGACAGCCCTTCACTGCGCGCGGCCTTCTGCCGGGCAACGATCGCGCGGCGCATGCCGAGCGCACGGATCACTTCTGCTTTTGTCGTCAGCAGCTCCTGCGCTGCATAGGCCGCAGCGTTTGCCTGATGGCTTTGCTTGCTCCGTTCTCTCGCGGTGCGTTCGTTGATGACCGCAAGCGTGATTAAAACCGCGCCGCCACCACAGATTAGCAAACCAAGCACGGGATGTATGGCGAAGGCAGCGATAAGGTAAATGGGTGTCCAGGGCACATCGAAGGCAGCCATCGTCGCCGGTCCGGTCATCGCCTGGCGCAAACTATCAAACTCGCGCATTGCGGCAGCGGTGTTGGTAGGTTCGTTTGACCGCATCGTTCGCGCCACCAATCGGTCAAGGATCGATCCGGACAGTTCAATGTCTAGACGCAGCGCAGCCCGCATCATCAAGCGCGAACGGATATTGTCGAGGGTCGTTAGGGTGCCGACAGCCAACGCAATGATGACGGTCAACCACAGCAAGGTCAGGACGCCACCGGTCGGCACGACCCTATCATACACCTGCATCATATACAGCGTCGGCGCGAGATAAAGTAAGTTGATCAGCGCACTAAACAGCGAGGCGCTGGCGAAAAAGCCGCTGCATTTCGCAATGGCCTCCGCCATCGGTGCCGGTAGATTTCGAAACAAGAGCTTCATTTTGCCCCCCTTTTGACATCAAGTGCCGGGCTGGCACCCCGCCAGCCCGGCCGATTTGCGGCGCTAGAAAAGGCTGTTCCCGTGCCACATGTCAGTCTTGAAGTTCATCAAATGGCCATCGTCCATCCAGTCAAAATGCACATCAGCCATTTCGACTGTCGGCGCAGTCACAGTCGCGGGGGCCTGCGCCGCGATGGTCGTGGAATTCGCCAGTGGCGCCAAATGTTCCAGCATATCCATTGAGAATTGGAATTTTCCGAACGTTCCGGCGCCGAGCATGAAACCATCGAACATGTGGCCGAAGTCGATGCCGGACAGATCGAACGATGGCGCTACTGCGTCTGCCTCCGCATGAGTGGAAACCAAGGCTGGAGCCTTTGCCGAAGCTGGTGCCGAGGCTTCGCTGAGCATGAACGAGTCGGCGCTGAGTGATTTGGCATCAACGCCGTCCAGCCGCATTTCGGCATCACCAACACGGACGACCGCATCACCCTGGTCAGAAACGATCTTGACCATTGAGGCGAAGTTGCTCGTGGTGACGCCAAGTTTAGCCAAATCGACATGATCCTTCCCGATGTGGAAGTCAGTCACCTCATCACCGTCACCAAACACAAACACGTCGCGTCCAGAACCGCCGGTGAGTTCATCATCGCCGTCGCCGCCGTCTAGGATGTCATTGCCTGAACCACCGAGCAGCTGATCATCCCCGTCGCCGCCGTAGAGCTTGTCATGACCGGAACCGCCGTAGATTTCGTCATCTCCGTTGCCGCCCCAAACCGTGTCATTGCCTTTGCCGGCGTGGATGATGAAATCGTCATCAGGTGCAAACAATATGTCTCCCTGCGACGTGCCGGTAAGCGACTGTGTTGTCGTCGGTCCACCGTTTGCGGCAGGGATTGTGATCTGATTGTTGGTCAGATCAATTGTAGCATTTTGCGTAACACCAGTGCCTGATTGCAGAGCACCGTTGATAACGTCTTGCGGACGAAGATCACCAACGACGACGTCCTGTCCGCCAGCCGTGTTGAACACGATACGGTGAGCAGAGGACAGGCCAGAGATATCTACCGTGTCATTTCCAGCACTACCCTGAATTGTGATGGTGCTGAAGTTGAGGCTGGTTTCCGGAGCATTGAAGTTACCAAAGACAGCAATCGTATCGCCACCGTTCACCCCGCCGTTCACGACACCGTTTCCGTCATTGGCGGTTGTGAGAAGCGTGTTGACATTGATTTCCTCGATATTGTCGAGTTCCGCGATCACGTTGGCATTGGTCGTGCCATTGCGCGTGATGACAATTTCGGTGTTGGCACTGAGCGTGAGCCCCGTGATCTGCGCCAAAGCCTCTGTCCGCGTAAAGATGCGGAAGCTTTCGGCAGTGGCGTCACCGTTAAGCTGATAAGTGTCATTGCCCACGCCGCCGTCAACAATGTCGCGGCCGCCCGTCCCTGCGGCTTGGGTGATGACGTCATCGCCTTCGCCGCCATGCACAATGTCATCGCCGGCACCGCCGTTGAGGGTATCGTTCCCGCCAAATCCGAAGATCGCTTGAGAACCAGCGGCACCGGCCGCTCCGTTGAGGTTGAGGTTGGCCAGCGCCGTTCCCGCAACCACCGCAT
This sequence comes from Pseudomonadota bacterium, assembly GCA_046045815.1. GTDB lineage: Bacteria > Pseudomonadota > Alphaproteobacteria > Sphingomonadales > Sphingomonadaceae > Aquisediminimonas. Next base: position 7,186 of record JBJOLA010000265.1, on the reverse strand, counting down.
AACTGACGCCATTGAAGTTGAGGGACTCAGTCGTATTGATCCGGTCAGTTCCCTCTATGCCCGTCTGGTCGATGACGAGGATATCCGTCGCCGTTGTCCCCGCGCCGCCGACAACGGTCGTGCTGTCAAAGCTGAAGTTTCCGAGTGAGCCAGTGAAGCGGGCAACGTCGGCGGCACCGGCACCGCCGATGATTAGGTCATTGCCTGCGCCACCTGTCAACGCGTCATTGCCCGCGCCACCGGTCAAGCTATCATTCCCGCCAAGGCCAAGGATGATGTCATCTCCGCCGTTGCCGTCGAGGATATCATCCCCCGCGCCAGCCGTGATCAAATTGGCAATTGCACTGCCTGTCCCGGTGAAGTTCCCCACACCGGTGAAGGTCAAGTTTTCAACGTTGGCCGAGATGTTGTAGACGTTGGAGGTTGAGAATACACTGTCGTTGCCCGCGGCAACACCTTCTGTGATGACGTCAGTTGCGGCATCAACTAGGTAGATATCGTCTCCGATGCCCCCAATTGACGTGTCCGTGCCGACGCCACCGTCGAGCGTGTCATTTCCGGCATCACCAACCAGCCTATCGTTTCCGCCAAGGCCGCTCAACATGTCGTCACCGTCGCCGCCGTTCAGGACGTTAGCAACGCCGTCACCCGTCAATATATCATTGAAAGCGCTACCGGTGAGACCTTCTATGCTGATGAACGTATCTGTCCCGTTGACTCCTGCGTTCACCGGACCAGCAGCGACCGTGAGGTTGACCGCTGTCGTGGAGGTTGCATAGGACGCGATGTCATTGCCTGCACCACCATCCAAGGTGTCGTTGCCCAGCCCGCCGTCCAGCGTATCGTCGTTGGCACCGCCATTGAGGACGTCGTTGCCGGCCAAGCCGCTCAGGATATCATTTCCCGCAAGTCCGTTCGCGACGTCGTCAAATGGCGTGAAGGAAACGGTATCCGCCAAGGCTGTTCCGGTGAACAGATCGCCCACACCCTGGGTGGGCAGCGACGTCACGCTCTCAAGCGTTCCAATCCCATCCGTAAAGGACGTCACAACCCGCAATATCTGGCCCACTTGCGCCTGCTGCGGGATGAATGCCTGATTAGTCGCACCGGCTATATTGGTCCACGCGCCGCCCGGAAGTGTGCCCAACGGAGCAACCTGCCACTGATAGCTGAACGCGCCGAGGCCATTCTGGTCCGCAATCGTTGCCGTATTGGCGATCAATTGCTGCCCTTCGGTCGGCGTGCCGCCATTGCCATCGGTGATCGTGGGAGCACCCGTCGCAGCTCTCAAAGAAAGGAGCACATCGGTAAACGTTCCCGTCTCAAGGCCAGCGGCATTGCGATCAGTGAAGCGCGCAATTTCGACATTAGAGAGCGTGTCCGTACCTTCATTGCCCAACAGCGCGTCTGGCAAAGCAACTCCGGTGATCGGATCAGTGACCAAAATTGGCGTGGTGACATTGTCTCTGATGGTCACCGTGCCATTGGCATTGGTCTGGATGGTATAATCCGCCCTGTTACCGGCATATTTGACCACGTCGGTATCCGCAGCAGTCGCGCCTGCCGTCACGAGCTCACGAACGATCTTGAGCTGCCCCGGATTGATCCGGCCAGCAAGCATGTCGGTCTTGATCTCATTCAGGCTGTCAACCGAGCCGTCAGCCCCAACCGAAGCAAGGTTGGTGACGAGCGCGCCCGTACCATCCTTGTTGGCGTGGACTTCAATCCGCACGTTGAGCCAGCGATCACCGTCGATGATGTCGTTACCCGCCTTACCATAGATGATATCGCTGCCTGCGCCGCCGAGCAGGATGTCGCCGCCGGTTTGCGGATTGAATACAACCGTATTGGTAGCCAGTGAGGCGAACGGCGTTCCTGCAGCGCCAACCGTTTGGCCACGCAGCGCACCAGGTGTCAACGTGAGTAGCGCTTCCAAACCGTTGATCAGTCCAACATTCTGCGAAAGCAGCATGCTATCCGTCACCGGCGCGCCGACGACACCTCCGATACCGCCGATTCCCACCGCGCCCGTTGGTGCGTTTGTGCCTGTAATTGTGTCATTATATTTCCAGCCTGAAGCACCTTCCACCGAATCATTGCGGTCACGCAGTGTCAGTGCTTGCTGATTGACGAAGCGCGAGAGGCCCAGATCGATGACCATACCGGATGTGTCTGAATCCCCCTTAGAGACGACCCAGTCGAAACCGAGCATCCCGTTCGCACGGGTGATGCCCGCGTTGAGGAACATGATGTCATCGCCAGACTCGCCGTCATAGTCGGTGTCATTGCCTTGGCCGTTGAGAACGTCATGGCCGATTATTGGAGAATTGAAAAACAGATCGGAATTCTCGCCAGATATCCCGTCAAAGCCTTCGCCGCCTTCGATCCAGTCATCACCTTCATTGCCCATCAGGCCATCCCCGCCTGCACCGCCGAGGATGAAGTCGTCGCCTTCTCCTGCAAAGACTTCGATCACGTCGGAGCCGCCCATCAAGAAGTCGTTTCCAGTATCTCCGAACAGGATGTCGCCAACGCCGTGGCTGTCGCTAATCACGTCGTTGCCCTTGTTTCCGCGTAGGAAATCGCCGTCTCCGAAGAAGTCCTCGATGATGTCATCGCCGTCGCCGCCAAAGACGTTATCCGCTTCGGAACCAGCGTTCAGATAGTCATCACCGCCATCGCCCCATAGTGTGTCGATGCCCTTATCACCGAAAATCTTGTCATTGCCCTCGGTACCGCCGAGCACAACATGTTCGCCGCCTATATATTTGAGTGATGCGCCGTCAAAAATCTGTTTGCCGTCGGCATCGAGCACCGGATTGCCGCTGCCGTCAACACGCGCGGTGCCGTCGACGCGTCTCACCTTTGGCGCAAGGTGGAACCTGCCGTCATCCCACGCGACATCATGCCGGACGCGATTGCCATCGCCGTCAAACGTGTCCCCTTCTTGAGCGACGAGTTTGTCGAGTTCGATTATTGTGTCAGCGGTATCGAACAGTTTCCCGGCAAGGTGCGTAGAATGCAAATCGCCTAAGTCTGTATTGCGCATCACGAGATCGGTGAACGTGTTCGGTTCAAGCTGGTTGAGCAGGTTCATGCCCTGGGTCCGGCTGAGATAATACATCCGGTCGCCATTCTGAAGGTTTTCCAATTGGGTTTCGAAGACATAGTTGAAGGTCGAACCCAGCATGCCGCCGAATTCCATTTTGACTTCAGCCAAGCCACCGATCCAAAGATCCACATTGTTGAGACCAGAATTTTCGGCATTCCAGGCGCCCGTGCCTTGGACAAAGTCGGTCGCGTCAGCCGCAACCACGCCATCACCGTTCACATCAAGGCCCATGACCAGTTCAGTCGCAGCTTCGCGCTTCTCGGCCATCGTTGTTGCAGCCGTTATCGTTGGATGCAGACCGTAAGCAGCGATAAAGTTGATAATCGACGCCGGATTCTTGATATGCTCGCCAAAATCGAGCCAGCTGACATAGGGCTTCAGCTGCGCGTCACCCGTCGATGCGTAAAATTTCTCACGAACATGGTTGAATGTGGGAACCCCAGCATCGCGACCGCGCGCGATGTTGAGCGCGGCAAGATCAAGTGGCAGGCCCACAAGGTTGCTGCGAACCGCTTCAACAATGAACTCATCAATTTCATTGCCGGTTTGGCGAGTCATGCCGCGGATTATTGCACCAGCAGCGTCCGACGCTGTCACGCCGCTGGCCGAAAATGCTTGAGGATTGAGGAATGCCTCGATTAGGCCAAGTTGGGGACCTCCATCTACGGACTGCAAATCATTGCCGAGCCGATCAACCGTATCGCTAAGCATGGAATGCCCAAAGCGGTAAACCACATGCGCAAACTCGGCAACGATTGCGGGATCAAGATCAGCTGAGTTTGTGAACACGAACGGATTGACATTCGGCTGCACCGATCGGGCAAACTCTTCGAACACCAGATGCTGATACTGCATCTCGGTGACGAAGCGCCCGGCCTGGAACAGCCGTTCACCGTCCCACTGCAGCCCATCAATCGCTGCCGCCTTGGCAGCGGGCGCGAGGGCATTGATCGCGTCAAGGTCCGCCTGCGTGATCTGATTGCCAGCGCCCGTCAACAGCCATTGGTTAACAGTTGGCGCATCGCCAGAAGCAATGATCGTGTCTTTATTGGCTTCAACCAACCGGTTATGTTCGGAATGGAATATCGTGTGGACTGTGGTCAGCCCAATATTCTCGTTGCCGCGACCATCACCGGTGATGAAGTGCGAGTCGAGCATTTCATTGTCGTAAGTGAGCGGGTTGAAATCATCGGCGATCAGGTCTTTAGCGTCGATCACGCCATCGAGATTGACGTCGGCAAGGTCGGCCTCGTTAATGAAGGTGTCGCCATTTGCATCCGTGAGTCTTGCCCCAAGATAGGCAACGTCCGCCGCATCCGAAACGCCGTCACCATTGGCATCAAGAACGTCGGAATCCGCAACTTGCTTGATCTTGGGTGTGGCGGGATCATGATCGTGATCGATGGTTTTTGGCGCAGCATGATGGGCGATATCGTTTAGGAAAGCATGCCCCGTGCCGACTGTAGACACTTTGTAATGCTGACCAGCAGGGAGGCCTGGCAAAACCACGCCGGGTGGCAGTTGAACCTGCGCAACCGACATATTGGCCAAATCTAGGCCACCCGCGACACCTTCAGCTGTGAAGTTTCCAGCTGCGGTCGAAATCAAGGCTCCAGTCGCATCATCAACCACTGTGATACCGACGACAACTTGTGCAAAGCCGTGAGATCCCGCGATGAACTTGCCGTAAGGATCAGCCACCAGCAACGGCACATCGTTGACATCATGATCGCCGAGTGTGATCCCCAGCATAGTTTGTGCCTGCGCTTTAACCTCGCCCCAGTTTGCGATTTTGCCGCCTGAGCCGTCGAGCAAACGCCCCGTCGAGACAGCCACCGGACCAGCGATTGCGTCAGTCGCAATGTCCACCATCGCATATTCTCGCAGAAACACCTGATGCGACGCTGCGGAGGTATAGGTCTGATTTTGGTCAACAAAAGGCGTCGTTGTATTTTGAGCCTCGGTTTTGAGGCCTGTCACCGGATCCACGAACGTCGTCTCGCGGGTCAGGGCCATGAAATTAGGGCGATCATCGACCGTGTTATAAAGCCCGTCGGCGCCCCAGCCGTCATCATTGACAGTCGTAAATGTGCCATCCCCATTGTCATGTGCCTGAGGACCAACGAGGCCGTCCGCACCTTTGTCATAGAGCGGATCATCAGCCTGCAGGGGGATATAGACGGTGCCGTTGTTACCTTTGGTGACAAGATCCAAACCATGATCGAAGAATTGCCCGAAGAAGGTCATCCAGCCATTGAAGCCCGGCGATAGGCCGATGTCAGGCGACGCATTCAGGATGAAAGCGAGCTCTTCATTGGTCGGGAGATAACCCGCTGGCGGTGAATTTCCGCCGTGAGCCGCCGCATATGCCAATTGTGACTTTTCGTCGTTGAACCATGCCTCGATTGCCGCAGGATTGCTGCGGGTCTGATCAACAATCAGGTTCGAGATGATCCGGGGATCGGCGTCAGCAACACTGTGCGAGCCTGGAATCGTCGGGTCATAATTGTTGTTCGTGATAACCACGCCACCGGGAGGCGCTCCCGGCGCACCGTTTGGCACCAGAACAACCTGATAATTGTCATTCACCGTGCGAAATTCTGGCGGCAACAGGCGTGGGAACAACTCGTCGGCAGCGCCTGCGCGCGTTGTTCCTGGCAATAAATGGTTGAAACTGCCATCAACGGTGCGAAGACCCGACGGCAAGAGCGATGCATCCGGTCCAATAATGGTCGCCAAATTGCCGCCTGCAGCATGTTGTTCCGCGATTTTGATCTGAGCAAGAATTTTGGTGAGATCGCCAAGATTGACGGTGAAAGATGAAGACATTGCAAGCTCCTGTTAAAAATGCCCAAAAAACACACGGCCCCGTCGCCAGAATTGGCGTTATATTATAAAATGATGCTGTTTGGATTGTCCCCCGACAACGACAATATGGAGCAATTCCTAATCAGCCAGTATTGGCCAGCTCTGTTAAGCCGAATTGCGCCCTGTTATCTCGAATGTACAACATAGGGTCGAAAATGGTTTTACGTCTAGTTGGGTAAATGGCTTAGACCGTTCGGGTGATCAGAAGCGCCGACCTGGCAAAATATATCAGCAAAACGGCTTAGATCAAAAGGATTAGTCAGCAGTCGAGATTATTTACGCGCCCGAACAATTGAGTGCGCCGGTCCAGTCAGAATCAAAGGCTTTCTGCCATTGGGGCCGAACCGATGCAGGGCGCTCGACCGGAAAGTCGCTGGCGCGCCGCTTGGGTATGTCACCACTTACCGAAGATGTGGTCTGACGGGACATCGCGAAATCAGTACCATTGAGGGCGGTCAGCGCGGCGACTCGATTATGCACACCGAGGGACCGAAAAGCCGCCGCCATATGCACTTTGACTGTACTTTCCGAAATATCGAGCGCGCGCCCAATCTCCTTGTTCGAATATCCCTTGCGCAACAACTCCACGACATCACGTTGCCGCATTGTGAGTGTCAACTGACTTCCATCAGAGACCTTAGGACGCAACTGTTCCTCTTCCCCCGAGAATTCAGCCACGCAAGACGGCACGTAAATCTGTCCCGCTAGGGTAAGTCTGAACGCGTCTACCATCTCCGCAGATGGCATATCCTTTAACAAATAGCCGTGAATTCCCGACGCCAATCCTCTCAGTACGACATTTTTTTCTGCATGATCGGAAACGACGACGATGTGCAGACCAGGATAGCGCACCTTAAGCAGACTGATTCCCTTTAAGCCATTCATACCGGGCAGATCGAGATCAACGGTCATGATGTTAAGCTGCGAATTTGGGGATAGCGCCGCCCAAACGGCGTCGAAATCACCGACACATTCTACGTCGATGACACCCAAATGATGCCGGAGAATTTCAGCAATCCCGGCGCTGCTTAGAAAATGAGCGTCCGCTACGAGCGCTCTCGTCAATTCCTGTGCCAATGCCTTCACCTCTACCGCTAGACTTACTAAACGCGATACTCGGTGCGACCCCTGTTTTGGATGTTTCTAAAAGAACGCCCTATTGCTACCTCGCCGCAGATACATAGCTGCCACGAAACTGTCAATATG
>JBJOLA010000223.1:0-3707 GCA_046045815.1 Pseudomonadota bacterium | reverse complement strand
CCAATGGCTTCATCCTGTGGCGCCAGCTGGAAGCGTACATGCGCCGCCGGCTCGACAAATCGGGCTATGTCGAGGTGAAGACGCCGCAGCTGATGGATTCGAAGCAGTGGGAAGCTTCGGGTCACTGGGGTAAATACCGCGAGAACATGTTCGTCGTGCCCGACGAAGTGCCGAATACCGAGGATGACGGCCCGGTCGTGACGGGTAATGCCGACATGATGGCATTGAAGCCGATGAACTGCCCGGCGCATGTGCTGATCTTTCGCCAAGGGATCAAGAGCTACCGCGATCTGCCACTGCGTCTGGCGGAGATGGGCTGCTGCCACAGGAACGAACCGCACGGCGCGCTCCACGGGATCATGCGGGTGCGGCAATTCACCCAGGATGACGGCCATATCTTTTGCCGCGAGGATCAGATCGTTGAGGAAGTGCGCATTTTCTGCGACCTTCTCGACCGGGTTTATAAAGACCTTGGGTTTGAGAGCTATGCCATCAAGCTCGCGCTCCGGCCCGAAAACCGCTTTGGCAGCGATGAGATGTGGGACCGGGCCGAAGCCGATCTCCGCGACGCTGTCGTCAAGACCGGGCGGGCGACGGCGGACTATAAGTGGGAAGAATTGCCCGGCGAAGGTGCCTTCTATTCGCCCAAGCTTGAATTCCATTTGACCGATGCGATTGGGCGGACGTGGCAGTGCGGCACGATCCAGCTCGACTATGTTTTGCCCGAACGATTGGATGCGAGCTATATCGGGGAGGATGGTGCCAAGCACCGCCCCGTCATGCTCCACCGCGCGATCCTGGGGACGTTCGAACGCTTCATCGGTATCTTGATCGAACATCATGCCGGAAGATTTCCGGTCTGGCTCGCCCCGGTTCAGTCCGTGGTCGCCGCGATTGTGTCGGATGCGGACAGTTACGCGGAAAGCGTTGTTGCCAAGCTCCGCGCGGCCGGAATCCGCACCGAGATTGATCTCCGCAATGAGAAGATCAACTACAAGGTGCGGGAGCATTCACTGGCCAAGGTGCCACATCTTCTGGTGGTTGGCATGCGCGAGGCCGAACAAGGGACGGTCGCCATCCGGACGTTGGGATCGGAAGGGCAACGGATCATGTCGGTTGAGGAGGCGATTGCGATGCTTCAGGCCGAAGCGACGCCGCCGGATTTGAGAGTGGCGTCTGGAATGCCTCTGTAAGCCTCTACCCCGGTCTAATAAGCGCGTCGGAGAGGATTCAGGTACATAGGGTCCAGTTGCGTTTGGAGTGGCCTCTACGGGGCTTAAATGAGAAGTTTCCTATTTCAGGTGCCGCGCCGCAAAACACACTTTCGAAGCACAAGCCTCAAACCGCGATGCCGCCCGCCGCCAGCACGGCCAGCGTGACCAGCTCTGACGCGTTAGAGGCCATTGTTGCGATCTGGACGGGCTTTTCCATGCCGACCAGCATCGGGCCGATGACGGAATCGCCGCCCAGTTCACGGAGCAATTTCGCCGAAAGATTTGCCGATTGGAGGCCGGGCATCACCAGCACATTGGCCGCACCAGAAAGCCGGCAGAAGGGATAATTTTTCATCAGGCTCGGGTTGAGCGCGACGTCGGGTGCCATTTCGCCTTCATATTCAAAGCTGACGCCGCGACCATCGAGGATCGCCACGGCTTCGCGGATCGGATCAAGCCAATTGCCCGACGGATTGCCGAAAGTGGAATAAGACAGGAAGGCAACGCGCGGTTCATGCCCCATTTTGCGCGCGACGGCGGCGGTCTGTTCGGCAATGTCTGCCAATTCTTGCGACGTCGGTCGTTCGTTGACGGTGGTATCGGCCATAAACACCGTATGCGCCTGGCCGACGAGGATGTGGATACCAAAGGGCGTGCGGCCCTCTGCGGGATCTAGCACGCGGCGCACCTCACGCAGCGATTGGGCATAGGTGCGCGTCACGCCGGTAATCATCGCGTCTGCTTCGCCCATTTTCAGGAGCAAAGCGCCAAAGATGTTACGATCTGTGTTGACCAGCCGCTCACATTCGCGGAGGAGATAGCCGCGCCGCTGGAGCCGCTCATAAAGCAGCTCGATCATCTTGGGGACGAGCGGGCTGTTCCGGCTGTTGTGGAGTTCATAAGCCTCGGGATCATCTACACCCAACTCCCTCAGCTGATCGCGCACGGAATCACGGCCGACGAGAACGGGTGTACCGCAGCCGCCATCTTTGAACGCAATAGCGGCGCGCAGGACGACTTCCTCCTCTGCTTCGGCAAACACCACCCGCTTGGGATGTGCGCGGGCGCTGTCATAAGCGCGGGTGAGCGCCGATGTGGCAGGATTGAGCCGTGCCTTGAGCGCGGTTCGATACGCCTCCATGTCGAGGATCGGCTTTGTTGCGACGCCCGAATCCATCGCAGCCTTGGCCACCGCCATCGGCACAACCTCCATCAGGCGGGGATCGAACGGGGCGGGGATGATGTAGTCCGCGCCGAATTTCGCGGTCATCCCGCCGTAAGCGGCCGCCACTTCTTCGGGCACTTGTTCACGGGCGAGGGATGCAATGGCGTGGGCGGCTGCGATCTTCATTTCCTCATTGATCGTCGTCGCGCGGACATCGAGCGCGCCCCGGAAGATGAAGGGGAAGCCCAGCACATTGTTAACCTGATTGGGATAATCCGAACGGCCCGTGGCGATGATCGCATCGGGGCGCACGGTCTTGGCATCGGGCGGCGTGATTTCGGGATCCGGGTTGGCCATCGCGAAGATGATCGGGGCCTTCGCCATTTTCTCGATCATATGGGGCTTGAGTGCACCCGCTGCGGAAAGCCCGAGGAAGATGTCGGCACCAACCAACGCATCCTCCAGTGTGCGACAGTCCGTTTTGGCGGCGTGGGCCGATTTCCACTGGTCCATCCCTTCGGTCCGCCCCTGATAGATCACGCCCTTGCGGTCACACATGATGACATTGTCGGGCCGGACCCCCATCGCCTTGATCAGCGCGGTGCAGGCAATTGCCGCCGCGCCGGCACCGTTCACCGCCACTTTGACTTCAGAGAGCTTGCGCCCGGTGATCTCACACGCATTGATCAGGCCGGCGGCGGTGATGATCGCGGTGCCGTGCTGATCATCGTGCATCACCGGGATGTTCATTTTCTCGCGCAGAGCTTGTTCGATGATGAAGCATTCCGGGGCCTTGATATCCTCCAGATTGATCCCGCCAAATGATGGCTCCATCAGCGCGACGGCGTTGATGAAGGCTTCTGGGTCTTCGGTGGCGAGTTCGATGTCGATCGAGTCCACATCGGCGAAACGTTTGAACAGGACGGCTTTGCCCTCCATCACGGGCTTGGCGGCGAGCGCACCAAGATTGCCCATACCCAGGATCGCGGTGCCGTTGGTGATGACGGCCACCAGATTGCCCTTGCTGGTATAATCATAGGCGGCAGCGGGATCATCCGCGATGGCCTGCACCGGAACAGCAACGCCGGGCGAATAAGCAAGGCTCAAGTCGCGCTGGGTTGCCATCGGCTTGGACGCGATGATCTCAATCTTTCCGGGGCGGCCGGTGGAGTGGTAGAAAAGGGCTTCCCGCTCGGAAAAATGGATCTTCGATTCGCCGGTCATGTAGGTCTGTCCTGTCTGGTTCATCTATTCATTAGAACGGCGCAGCAGAAACGCAAAGACGGGTTTGTGTCGCCTCGCAAATTCGCTATCGCAGTCCCATAATG
>JBJOLA010000231.1:0-6250 GCA_046045815.1 Pseudomonadota bacterium | reverse complement strand
CCCTATGAAGACCGCCGGTTCGAAGTGGGGGAAATGCTTTACGGGAGCATCGGGATCGAACGCGAAGACCGCAAGGGCCGCGCCATCTGGTTTTCGCGCAACTTCCAGTTCTTCAACGCGCCGGTCGGGCTGTTCTGCACGGTTGACCGTCAAATGGGCCCGCCGCAATGGGGTGATCTCGGGATGATGCTCCAGAATATCATGCTTTTGTTGTGCGAAGCCGGGCTGGATAGCTGCCCGCAGGAATGCTGGGCGGTCTATCCCGAAACCGTGCGCAACTTCTTGGGCACACCCGCTGAACGCATGCTCTACACCGGGATGGCGATTGGTTATAAAGACCCAAATGATCCCGCCAACGCCCTGATGCCCCACCGCGCACCATCAAAAGAGTGGTTAAGCGTCCACGACTGATTGACTTACGGAACGGCTTTCGCCAAGGACCCGCCTCGCCGATACGCGCATCTGGACAGGTGGCCGAGTGGTTAAAGGCAGCAGACTGTAAATCTGCCCGGGTTTCCGTACGCTGGTTCGAATCCAGCCCTGTCCACCAAACTCCGCGCGGCTTAACGCGTCGCGTTGTATTGCAATTGGCCTTCGTTCAGTTGAAACCCGATCAGCAGCTCAAAACTTGCCTTGGCGACTGCCGCGCGTGTTTCGGGATCGGACATTGGGTCAATCGCGGCGTCAACTTGACCTGCCTTGCGAGGGCGGGTGATTCTTTGCTGTATATCGGCGGGCAGGGTCGCAGCCGCGCGGTTGACGCTTGCCGACGCTGTTCCTCTTGCAGAGGTGCGCAGCTGGCCATCATTGAAGTGGAGTGCGACCCGGCTAACACTCTTGGAGACGACGACGCGGCCGCCCTGAACGACTGTGGCGAAATAGGGCAGGGTCACATCGCGCGCTCCAGCGGCATTGCTGCGCCGGGCCATGATCTCAAAGGTTGAATTGACGACGACGTCCGTTGCCGTGTCCGCACATGTCGAGCGCACATTGGTGAGATTGGCGACAACATCAATCGCGCGGGCATCGCGGCTGGCGGGGGGATCGAACACGGTAACATCGCCGGTATAGGTGGGCACAGCCACGGCGGGGCAGGCCGAACGCGTGATGTTGATCCCGCCTGTCGAATCGAAATCGCCTTCTTTTGCGCATCCCGATAGCAGGGCGGCTGAGGCGGAAAACATGATCATCGTCGCGCGAAATGACACAGGCACTGTCCTTGGTTTGGTCTTGAATAGGCATTCTTGAAAGCGCGGTATAGGAAGCGGCTTTCGCGGCTGCAAGCAATCGCGTAAGGAACGGCGCGAAATGTCTGAAAAACCTTCCCTCCTCCTGTTAATTGCGGCGCCGCGCGGCTTTTGTGCCGGCGTTGACCGCGCCATCCAGATTGTTGAACTCGCCATCGAAAAACACGGTGCGCCCGTTTATGTCCGGCATGAGATTGTCCACAACAAGTTCGTGGTGGATGGCCTCGCCGCCAAAGGCGCGGTGTTTGTTGAAACGATCAACGATGTGCCTGACGGGATTCCGGTTGTTTTTTCGGCGCACGGTGTCCCAAAAGCGGTGCCTGCGCGGGCCGATGCACGGGGCCTGAAATGGTTCGATGCCACCTGTCCGCTCGTATCCAAGGTTCACCGCCGTGCGGAACGGCTGGTCGAGGCGGGCAAACATATCATCTTTGTGGGTCACGCCGGGCACCCTGAGGTGATCGGCACCTTTGGCCAGGTTCCCGAAGGCGCGATGACGCTTGTGGAAACGGCTGACGATGTGGCGTTGCTCCGTCTGCATGATCCCGACAATCTGGCATTCCTCACTCAGACGACGCTTTCAGTTGATGACACAGCGGATATCGTCGCGGCGTTGAAGGCGCGCTTTCCCGCAATCGAGGCACCACGGGGCGAAGACATTTGCTACGCAACGTCAAACCGCCAAGCGGCGGTCAAAGCGATGACGGATCGCTGCGAAAAGATGTTGGTGATCGGCGCGCCCAATTCATCAAATTCTTTGCGCCTCGCTGAAGTGGCAGAACGCAATGATGTACCGTCACGCCTGATCCAGCGGGCGAGCGAGATTGATTTTGACTGGCTTGGTACGCCTGATGTGCTCGGGCTGACGGCCGGTGCCTCCGCGCCAGAGATACTCGTGCGTGAAGTAGTAGAGGCGCTGCAACGGCGCTTTGATGTGACGGAAGAGGAAGTGACAACCGCCACTGAAGCGATGATCTTCAAACTACCGCGTGAGCTCACCTCGGTTGATGGCTGAACCGCAGACCGACGGCACGGGCCACCGCGCGCGGTTGCGACAGCGGCTGATTGACGGCGGCGGTGAGGCGCTCCTTGATCATGAGCTTGTTGAATATCTGCTCGCACTGGCCATTCCGCGACGCGACACCAAGCCGCTTGCCAAGCAATTGCTCCATGAATTCGGCGGGATTGGCGGCTTGCTCACCGCCGATGCCGAAGCGATCATGCGCAGCGGCGGGGTCGGTGAAGGCGCGGCTGCCGCGCTCAAGATCGTTCAGGCCGCTGCGCTCAGAATGCTCCGCAGTGCCGTCACCGAGCAACCGATCCTTGCCAGCTGGCAGGCTTTGCTCGATTATCTCCGCGCGGACATGGCGCACCTCACGATTGAGCGGGTGCGGGTGCTCCACCTCAACAGCAAGAATATGCTGATCCGTGATGAAGTGATGGCCGAAGGTTCGGTTGATCAGGCGGCACTCTACACCCGCGAAGTCATCCGCAGGTCGATTGATCTGGGCTCAGCCGCGATCATCCTGGTCCACAATCATCCGAGCGGCGATCCTCAACCAAGCCGGGCAGATATTGCGCTCACCCGTGAAATTGCTGAGGCGGGCAAGCGGCTCGGCATAGCTGTGCATGATCATGTGATCATCGGCGCGGCGGGACACTCCAGTATGCGCGCGATGGGGTTGCTTTAGCCCAACCACGCACCGAGAATATCATTGACCTTCTCCGGCGCTTCCTGCTGCACCCAGTGCGAAACACCGGGCAGGCGGTGGAGCGTGAAGTTCGGCACCCATTCTTCCGTGCCCTCGGTGCAGTGGATGTTGAGTGCGGCATCTTCTTCGCCCCAAATCATCAGCGTTGGCACCTCCACCCGGCCATCTCCAGCCCGGTTGAACCCGGATAGGCGGACGAGCGCGCGGTAATAGTTGATCATCGCGGTGAGCGCGCCGGGGCGTGATGCGGCGGCGGCATAGACATCCAAATCAGCCTTGGGAAAGCGGCTTTTGTCGACCGCCATCTTAAGGAACGCCTGACGGATCGGCTCGCCGCCGTCTCGGCCAAGCGCGCGTTCTGGAATGCGGGGGAGCTGGAAGAAGAAGATGTACCAGCTCTTCCAGAATTGCCGCCATTTCTTGATTTCGCGCTGGCCAACGAGGGGATGGGGAACGTTCATGATCACCAGACGGGACAGCGGACGCTTTTTCTGGATCGCGAACATCCAGGCGACGATTGCGCCCCAATCATGGGCGACGAGCATGACTTCTTTGGCGCCGCTCGCGTCGATCAGCGCCGCCACATCGTCGGTCAAATGATCGAGTGTGTAGGCGGATATCCCCTCGGGCCGGGATGATGCGCCGTATCCGCGCAGATTGGGTGCCCACACGCGCCAGCCCTTCGCGGCGAGCAAGGGCATTTGGTGGCGCCAACTGAAGTTGAGTTCGGGGAAGCCGTGGAGACAGAGTGCCAGCCGGTCTCCGCTCCCGCATTCAGCGAGCTCAAACTGGAGGCCGTTGGCTTCCTGCATCCGCACCGTGATGCCCGTCGCAGGGTCGGGCTGCCAAGACCAATCTGTCATAAAGCGCGCTCCTGATAGCTGACGGACTTGCCATTCTCCAGCGTTGCCTGTCCGATTTCGGCAAAGCCAAGCGCCGCGTGGAACGCGAGAGACCCCGGGTTCGGCGGATCAATATTCACTTCGCACACCACGCGGCTGTGCCCCGCTGACGTGGCGTGTTCAAACAGCGCCGCATAAAATTCCCGAGCCAGCCCCCGTCCGCGCGCCTGTTTGGCAACAACGATCCGGTCAACATAGACAAACCGTTCGTACCGCGATTTGAACCAGTGGAAATTCTCGCTATCATAATCCGCGTTCTGATCAAAGGCGATCAGATAGCCATCCTTTCCCGCAGCCGCCGTCGCGCTGTGAAATGCCTCTTCGAGCATCTTGGTCAGCGACTTCCGGTTGAGGTGGCCTGTCTCGGTCTCGTGCAACGCGCTGAGCGCAAGGATATTGTCGATCCCGCTCATCCGATCAATGTCGCTATGGCATCCAGCGCGCTCTCAAATCGCGGTTCCCCGTCACCAGAAATCAGCGCCCAATTGACCCCGCGCCGTTCAAGCTCCGCACGGCTGAGATCGAAGAAACGCTGACGGTCCTGTGGGTTGCCGTAAAAGCGCAACCCATCATCAACCCAAGCCAGATCAATGTCGAGCAACAGATAGAGATCGGCATAGTTATCAAACCGACCAAACCAGGGGTCTTGCTTGCCGTGCATCATCTCCGCCCAAACCGCTGTCATCACCGGATCAGTATCAACGATCAGCCAGTCTCCGCCGCCACGCGCGGCCCGTGTTGCCGCGGACGTGATCATCGCCGCCGTTCGCTGGCCGATCACGACCAGATCATGCATGCTGCTATCGGTGCCATGTTCTTCGCAGTAAGCGCGGCCATATTCGGGCACAATCTCGCAATCGAGATGCGATGCGAGCAAGGTCGCCATTGTTGATTTCCCGGTGCTTTCTGGTCCGTGCAGACAGATACGTTTAATCATTGCTTCGCCTCCGCCCGTCGCCATTCAATCAATCCCAAAACAGCGAATACCAAAAATAACGCGTAGAGGCCGGTCGTCAGGTAGAGCGCCTTCAACAGGTAGAGCGGGACCGAAATCATATTGACCACAATCCACCAATGCCAATTCTCAATATAACGACGTGTCATCAGGATTTGTCCCGCGACTGACAACATCGCGATGGCAGCATCCCAATAGGGGTAGGTGGCGTCTGTGTTCGCGGCCATGAACATGCCCCATATGGCGATAGCGGCAAGAGAACCGACGATCCAAAGCAACCGTCCGAACCCGCTCAATCGTTCAACCACGATGTCTCCCTCGTCAACACGGTTCCGGCCCCAAGACCACCATCCGTAAAGGTTCACCACAAAGAAAAACACTTGTAACCCAGCGTCACTATAAAGCTTCGCACCGTAAAATATGAAGCCATAAAGCGCGACCATCGCCAGCGCGAACGGATAGTTCCAGATACTCCGCCGGATGATCAGGATGATGTTGGCGACACCGAGCAGAGCCGCAATGATTTCGAGAATAGACACGTACGCGGGACTAACGCACCGCCACATTTTGGCAAGCCCGGCGCGGTTTGAGGCTGGAAAGAGGCAGATGGGGCAGACCGAAATTCCGCTTCCGTAAACGTCAATCCATGTTAGTCTGCCTCGCGATAGAGATAGAGATAGCGATAGAGGAGAGCCGATATGGCCAATAGCAGCGACACCCAGTTTGACGCCGTGATCGTCGGCGCAGGCTTTGCCGGTATGTATATGCTCCACAAGCTGCGGGGGCAGGGATTGTCGGCACGGGTGATCGAGGCCGGAACGGGGGTGGGTGGCACCTGGTACTGGAACCGTTATCCCGGCGCGCGCGTCGACATCGAAAGCATGGAGTATAGCTTTTCGTTTGATCCGGCACTGGAGCGTGAATGGCGTTGGACCGAACGTTATGCGCCCCAGCCCGAATTGCTGCGCTACGCCAATCATGTGGCTGATCGCTATGACCTGCGCCGCGATATCCAGTTGCAAACCCGGGTGGATTCGGCGGTATTCGACGAAGAGGCAAACCGCTGGACCGTGACGACCGACGCCGGGGAAAGCCTCTCCGCGCGCTACTGCATCATGGCCACGGGCTGTCTTTCCGCACCCAAAGATTTGGACTTTGAAGGGCTTAGCGACTTTACGGGGTCGATCTACAAAACCTTTGACTGGCCGCGTGAAGGGGTGGATTTCACCGGGCAGCGCGTCGGGATTATCGGCACGGGATCGTCAGGTATCCAGACGATCACGGTGGTTGCGGAGCAAGCCGCGCAACTGACTGTGTTCCAGCGCACGGCCAACTATAGCTCCCCGGCATGGAACGGACCGGTAACCCCAGATCAATATGCAGACTGGGACGCCAATCGTGATGCTTATCGCGCCGAGGCCCGCACCCAGCCCG
>JBJOLA010000219.1:0-4339 GCA_046045815.1 Pseudomonadota bacterium | reverse complement strand
TTGGCGAATTTCGCAATTGATGACAAGGTGCCTTGGCCTGACGCCGGAGCCGTGGATTAACAATTTAAATTCCGGGGACACCGAATTCCGGGGGCACGATGTTTAATTCCGATACTAATTCAATTAAATGTCCGCTTTTGCGATTCTCCCTCCCAAACCCGTCACTCCGGACTCCTCAATTTTCCAGTCAATCAACGCCTTCGTTGCCAAAATGAAGACACTACCCAGCCATGAACCCCCAGGCCTGCGTGCCTGTTCCTGGCATCGGACCTGTCCAACTTCATGACCGGCGCCACGCTTGATGCGAACGGGGGGCTGCACATCCACTAAAGCCGCTGCTTGGAAGCGATCCCCCATTGACAGTGAGACACCGGCACCGTCCAAAGCTGAGCCTGCCCTGCCGCCACCGACACCGAATCTTTCAACAGAATTGCTAAGACTGCAGACGTTGGACCAGTCGAAATGCCTCCCTGATAGCTGCCGTCCGTTAATACGCCGCCACAATGGTCAATGGCTTGGGCTGGCGATATGGAGAATGGCAGGTTTCAAAATCAACGGTGGCGAGAACGGTCATTTGCGGAAAATCAGTGGAAACAACCGCAAGCACGACGAACGAGACTGTAAAAAACACAGTGACTCTGCATCAGAAAGTTATTCGTTCGGCATCTGCGTTGGTAATATATTAGATATTGCTAATGTATATAGTCGGCGTAAGATAGGCAATATATGCCGGACCAGTCTTTGTCTCAGTTCGCCGAAAAGGCTGGCCAAGCCGCCGCCTTGCTCAAAGCGCTTTCCAACGAGCGGCGCTTGCTGATCCTTTGCCACCTGATATCAGCTGGGGAGATGACGGTGGGGACGCTTGTCGATGTCATTGGCCTCAGTCAGTCGGCCCTGTCTCAGCATCTGGCGCGTTTGCGTAGTGACGGGTTGGTAACGTTTCGCCGAGACGCACAGACACTCCATTACCGGATCGCCAATCCAGACACGGGCCGCGTGATTGCGGTGATGCGCGATATTTATTGCCCTGAGCTAGGTGCCGGTGCGCCAGAACAGGTTTCGAGATGACACGCGCATCCGATCCGCAGATTGCTCGCGCAACAGCCCAGATTGCTGAGGGATATCGACTGATAGTCAAAGCTTTTTTCGACGAGGCGACCTTCACTGCCAGCTACGTTGTTCATGATCCCGCGAGCAAGCATGCTGCCATTATCGACAGCGTTCTTGACTATGACCCCGCCTCGGGTCGCACTGCCACTTCATCGGCAGACGCGCTTGTCGATTATGTCGCGGAGGAGGCCCTTAAAGTTGATTGGCTGCTCGAAACCCATGCCCATGCTGATCATTTGTCGGCGGCACCTTATCTTCAAAAGCGGTTGGGTGGGAAAATTGGCATCGGGCGCGACATCATCACCGTGCAGCAAGCCTTTGGAAAATTGTTCAACGCGGGTGCCGACTTTGTTCGGGACGGGTCCGACTTTGATCATCTGTTTGATGACGACGATGCCTTCCAGATCGGCACTGTGCCTGCAATTGCGCCTCATGTGCCGGGCCATACGCCCGCAGACCTGGCCTATGTGATCGCCGGGATAGTGTTCATCGGCGATACGATGTTCATGCCGGATTATGGCACTGCCCGCGCTGATTTTCCGGGAGGAGATGCGCGCCAGCTTTACCGGTCTATCCGGCGCATATTGTCGCTCCCCGATGAAACCATTCTGTATCTTTGCCATGATTATAAAGCCCCCGGGCGCGACGCGTTCGTGTGGCAATCGACCGTGGGGGAACAGAGGCGCGCCAATGTCCATATTCATGACGGTGTGAGTGAAGCGGAATTTGTCGCGATGCGCACCGCGCGTGATGCGACATTGGGGGTGCCACGGCTGATCTTGCCGTCGGTTCAGATCAACATGCGCGCTGGCCATCTGCCAGCGGCGGAGGAGAATGGTATGCGCTATCTTAAAATCCCATTGGACGCGCTGTGATGCTGGCGCTGTTTACGCACGCAATGCCTGTTCAGGGGCTGATCGGTGGGCTGTTGATTGGCATCGCCTCGGCCGTCATGCTACTCGTACTTGGCCGGATCGCGGGGGTGAGCGGGCTTGCCGCGCGGAGCATCGGGCTGACCGATGCGGGCGCACCGCGTATCACGGCCTTGACGTTCATCATCGGGCTGCCGCTCGGCGCTTTCATCGTGTCACTGGTGATGGGGCCGCTGGAAGTGCGTTTTCCCTCACCCAACGCAATGCTCATCATCGGTGGGCTGCTGGTGGGCTTCGGAACAAGGCTTGGATCAGGCTGCACCAGTGGGCACGGCGTGTGCGGCGTGTCTCGCCTGTCGCGCCGCTCGATAGTGGCAACCGCGATCTTCATGGCAAGCGGCTTTGCGACGGTAGCGGCAATGCGCGCAGGAGGGATGCTGTGATGCAACGGCTAGTTTCACTCCTAGCGGGCCTGGTGTTCGGTGCGGGCCTGGCGGTATCGGGCATGATTGATCCGGAGCGGGTTCGGGGCTTTCTTGATCTGTTCGGGGATTGGGATCCGACTTTGGCCTTCGTGATGGGCGGCGCCATGATACCGATGGCGATTGCCTGGTGGATCAGGTCGCGGATGCCCTCACCCTGGGTTGCAGCGGAATTCAACCTGCCCGAAACGCGGCGGATTGATCACAAGCTGGCGACGGGCGCGGTACTGTTTGGCATTGGTTGGGGAATTTCAGGACTTTGCCCCGGCCCCGCACTCGCGGACTTGGCCATCGCGCCACTTCCCGCCTTGGTCTTTGTCGCCGCGATGATCGCAGGCATGGGCATCCACCGTGCGACTGCCCCAAAAGCGAACGGCGCGTGACGCTTGAACCCGCCCAATATGTATTGGCGGCGCTTTCCGGGGGACTAGTGGCTTTCTCGCTCGGTCTTATCGGTGGCGGCGGATCGATCCTGGCTGTCCCGCTGATGATCTATCTCGTTGGCGTGACGAACCCCCATGTTGCGATAGGGACGAGTGCATTGTCAGTCGCGGCGAGCGCAGCAACCGCACTTGTCAGTCACGCTCGGGCGAAGACAGTTAAATGGCGGTGCGCGCTGATGTTTGCGTCAGCGGGCGTTGTCGGCGCCTTTGCTGGTTCGACGCTTGGCAAGGCAGTCGACGGGCACAAGTTGCTCGCACTGTTTGCAATTGTGATGGTGGTGGTGGGTGTGCTGATGCTGCGGGGCCGAGGCGATGTCGGCAATCCCGGCGCGGCATGCAACCGCGAGAACGCGCCCAAGGTGCTGGGCTTCGGCCTAGGCAGCGGCGCATTTTCGGGCTTCTTCGGCATCGGCGGCGGGTTTTTGATCGTCCCGGGCTTGGTTGCGTCAACCGGCATGCCGATCCTCAGCGCAATTGGAACATCACTTGTTGCGGTGACGGCATTCGGACTGACGACGGCACTCAACTATGCCGCATCCGGCCTGATCGATTGGCCCGTGGCGGCCCTGTTTATCGGCGGCGGGATCATCGGGAGCATAGCCGGGACGGCTGCGGCCAAGCGCCTTTCGGCGAAGGCAGGGATGCTCAAAACCCTGTTTGCTATCCTCATCTTTGTCGTTGCTGGCTATATGCTTTGGAAAAGCGCGCAGGCATTTTGAAGCCAGTTTGACGTCCAGCTAAGCCAAAAGATGGCCGACGATGAGTGTCAAACCGATGACACCCGCCCACAGCGGATAGAGGGTCCGCCACTGTGGCGGCGCGCGGTCGGTCTCCATATAGCGGGTGATGACGAGATAGGCCTTCACAGCGGCTAGCGCGAAGATCGTGACCGTCGCGGCTTCGCGCCACGCCAATCGCTCGGCGCTGATCACAGACAGGGCCGTAAGCGCGATCAGGATCAGCCAGATTGTTGTCGGATTTGGTTTCACCGCAGCCCCACCAGATAAAGCATCGGGAAGATGAACAGCCACAGCACATCGACAAAGTGCCAGAACAGCCCGGTATTTTCAATCTTCTTGAGATAATGTCCGGTTCCAGTTTCGATCCGCGCACGGCTGCGGCAATGGGCGATGAATATCATGCCGCCAATCACATGTGTGAAATGCAGCCCGGTGATGACAAAATAGAAGGTGAAGAAGCTGTTCGTTGCGGGCGTGATCCCGTGCTCAATCTTGATGCCATATTCGAACAGCTTGATGATGCAGAACAGGGCGCCCGTGGCGAGGCAAAGCGTGAGCCATTTATGCACCTGTGGGGCGAGGCCGTGCCTGACTGCCTCAATCGCTTTGACCATCGCCCAAGAGCTTGTGAGCAGAATGAGCGCGTTGGCGACGCCGAAAATCGCGCTCAGCTGATGCTGCGACGCCGCAAA
>JBJOLA010000124.1:0-3814 GCA_046045815.1 Pseudomonadota bacterium | reverse complement strand
GCGCTCTCACCGAGCATATCCTGGGTGCCGCGTATCGGCCGGGGGGTTTCAATCTTTGCCATAGTGCCCGGCTCTCTAGGCGACTGAGGCCGCTTGCGCTAGACACACATTGGGGCGAATCCGGCAGGCACTTGGTCGAATAACTGGAAAAATCGGTCAGCACTATCTGAACCTTGCAAAGTTTGGCGCAGACGAAGGCATTCATTACGCATGGCCCAAACCAAGGTGATTACCTCCGCCCACAAATCGAAGACTGGTGTAGTATGTTTTTATACTTGCACCGGATCATAGACGGTGGCACAGAGAAGCTCGGTATCCGCTGTCGGATTGCCCGAAGGGAGAATCAAATGAGCATCCGGAAGTCAGTAACGGCAGCAATCGTCGCCGCGTCGATGATCGTTGTGCCTACTGTGGCTCAAGCCGCAGTGTCGAATTCAACCGCTGCTAGCAAGCTTTCGCTGCGATCTGTGTCGGCGAAAGATGGCAAGGAAAGCCATATTGCGGGTGTCAGCACGATCGTTCTGGTTCTTGCTGCTGCAGCTGTGATTGGTGGGGTGATTGCCCTGGCCTCGAAGAAGAAGACAAAGAGCCCATAGGTTTTCATTAAAAACCAAATGAAAAGAGGTGGCCTTTTGGCTGCCTCTTTTTTTGCCTAGTTCACGCCTTTTTGCGCTTCTGCTTTGATTGCGTAGCTTTCCAATCGCGAACTGCTTTGAGTGTGCCCACAACGTGGCTGCGGTAATCATCATCCGTCAGGGCGAAGATAATCTTGCCGGTTGGCGCGATGACGTATGAAATGCGATCCGTGCGCCCGGCCATCGGGATCGCGACGTCAAAGGCCTTGATAATATCCGCCGTCGCCACGGCGACAGGGAATTTGTTCCGGCATTCGGCAACCGAGAATTTGGCCAGTGTTTCGATATCATCGCCCGCTGAGCCAACCACCGTCGCGCCCGATTTTTTGAAGTCGTCAATAGTGTCGGCAAATTCATGGGCCTCAAGTGTGCATCCTGGCGTGAATGAAGCCGGGAAGAAGTAGAGCACGACCGGCCCCTTCTTAAGCGCTGACTTCATCGAATAAGCATAGGCTTTTCCCGCCAGCGCCGCTTGCGATTCAAATGCGGGCGCGGTGGCACCGGGCTTGAGGGCGGCTGTCGCAGGCGTTGCGAGCAACAACGTGGATATCATCAAAAATCTGCGCATCGCTTTTTCCTTCATCCTATCTGATGCCCCTCATTCTCACAGCAGATGGCGTTGGCGCAAGCGTCATGAATGCCCGCTAACGCAATTTTAGCACTTTCACTCTAATTCCAAGAACATGGCCGAAGCTGACCCCATCAGGCGGATCAAGGCTGCTGCCCGGAGGACAGCGGGGGAGACTTCTGTTGATACGCAGCAGCGCTGGTATCGGGAAACACTGGAGCAGGACCTCGCGCCCAGTGCTGAGGCACTAAAGCGACGCAGCAAAGTGGCGCAACATGGAATGCGTTTGGGCCTGCTCGGGTGGACCGTCATTCTCCTGTTCATTGCTAGCATTACGGTCGCCGGTCTTTTCGTTCGCCAGATGTGGCAGAACGGGGCGTTGGTGCACCTGATGGACAGTCCGTTCAAGCACAAGGCTGATGACAGTGGCTGGATGGCCGGCAAAGAGCGCGCCTGGCCGCAAGCAGGAGAAACATCGCCCGACGCAGCTTCCGTAACAGAGCCGCCCCTAAGCTTGGTTGAACCGATCTCGACCCCAGCGCCACAATCGACTCCATCCGCTTCAGATGACGCCACTCCAGCCGAAAATGCCGAGCCGTCCGACAATTAATCGCGATCAGCGCATGTGCGCCTGACGCCAGCTACCCTGCAGATAATAACCCATCGTCAACATGATCGACACCACGGCACCCGCGACGAATGCCCACCAGATCGCATCCGCACCGTAACGGGGGTGAAACGCGAAGCCGACACCCAGCCTGACGATCAGCGCCGAGATAATCAGGCACACCAGCGGCACAATCACCGCCCCATTTGCCCGAACAACCGACGTGACCACCATCGACACGCCCATCAGGATGAAGCTTCCCCCGACAATATGGTTCATGTGGATAGCAATCAGAATCGCCGGGCTCTCCGCCTTCAAAAACAATTCGAGCAAGGGTCGCGCACCTAGTGTGATCGCGAGGACCAGTGTCATCGTCATCAAAACATTGATGGCAATACCCGCCCAAGCGACTTTGCTGATCCGATCCCATTTTCCGGCCCCGATATTTTGAGCCGCCATCGCACTGACCGCGCTCCCCACGGCGACGGCGGGCATCTGCACATAGCTCCACAGCTGGTTCATCACGCCGAACGCCGCCGCCGTGTTCACGCCATCGCGGTTGACCAGGCCAATCATGACGAGGGACGAGGCCGACATGATTACAATTGAGAGGCTCATCGGCACGCCCTTCGCCAGGATCGGGCGGACATAGGCCGGGTTGGGTCGTAACCAGTCGAGCTCTGCCCCACGCAGCCGGATGGCCAGATCGCGGGAATAGATGCGGTAAATCAGCACGCCAACGCTGATCAGTCCGGCGATCAGTGTTGCCGTTGCCGAACCTGCAATCCCCATCGCGGGGATCGGACCCATACCGAGGATGAAAACCGGATTGAGCACCACATCAAGGGCGACATTGAGGATCGTGTTCCAGAGCGGCGTGACCGCGTCTCCCACACCGCGCAAAGATGATGAGAGCAGGATCATCACGAAAGTCGTGGGCATGCCGAGGAAGATCACCCGCAGGTAAGCAAGCGCGAACGGAAACGCATCTCTGGGCGTGGCCAGCATATGCAGTAATTCGGCTGCAAATATCCAGCCGAATAGTGCCGTGGCAATGCCCGCGATCGTGAAAATCCCCATAGCGGAACCGATTGTGCGGCGGACATCCTCTATGTCTCGGCGCCCCTTTGCTTGACCGATCAATATTGTCGTCGCCATTGCGAAGCCAAACAAGGCGCCGAACATCAAAAATAGAATCATCGATGCGTTCGCCGTTGCGGCCAGCGCATTTTCGCCCAAGATCCGGCCAATCCAGATGGCATTGATTGAGCCGTTCATCGACTGAAGGATGTTCACCCCAAGCGACGGCAACGCAAATAGAAACAGTGTTCGCGCGACCGGCCCTGTTGTCAGGTCCCGCTGTTCGGGGCCGTGCGACGCATGCATGACCTCCGCATCACTGTCTGCCATTTTGGTTGATCCCTCTGTCGGAAAGCGCCGACTTTAACCGACCCCTACGAAATCAAGCGCAGGTGGTGCAAGTGACGATGATGAGGCACCGCTGGCACCGGGCAGCCAGTGCCAACGGATGAGTGGGAAAATCACCCTTCCGGGATGACGCGTCACAGTTCGAGGAACCTACCAGGTTTAAATGGCCTCTAAATGCCCCGGAGAGGCCCGTACAGCGCGTTCGTCGGGGCTTCGGCTACCGGGGTAGCTTTGCTATAGGAAAATGCCTGTAAGGGGCCTTTACGCCCTCTCACGCATGTGTTGGAGTTTTGGGTGGGTTTGGCCTAGGTTCGGCCTGAGTTTGGGGCAGAGGGGCAAAATCAGGAGCTTGCCCGTTGCCAAGTCCTATATCGCCGTCCTTCCGTTCGCCTGATATTCGCGCTATGCCCGCACGGTGTCGCTTCCTCGTTCATTTTCCAATTCTATCTCTGGTCGCCAGTGGCAGTGGCGCGGTGCTGCTGCGGATGACGCGACGAGCGATGATCTTGTGACGCAGTTGCTTCTCGCGCGCGGTTGTTCGTTTGATGCGCTGGAGGCCTACCGCAACCCGACGAT
>JBJOLA010000085.1:0-3314 GCA_046045815.1 Pseudomonadota bacterium | reverse complement strand
TGACGCGCCACTTGCCCCGCTTGTCTGGTTCAAATCCGGGGGGAATGCGCAGTGGCTGTTCGAGCCGAAGGACGTGGCAGACCTTCAGCACTTCGTGCGCGACCTTGATCCTGAAACGCCTCTGTTGCCGCTGGGATTGGGATCCAACCTGATCGTCCGGGACGGCGGCGTCTCTGGAGTGACCGTCCGGCTCGGCAAGGCGTTTTCCAAGGTGATGTGCGATGGCACAACCGTGACTTGCGGCGGCGGCGCTTCGGGCATCCTCGTTTCCAGCACCACCCGCGACGCGGGCATTGCGGGCCTCGAATTCCTGCGCGGTATTCCCGGCACCGTCGGCGGCTTCGTGCGGATGAACGGCGGCGCATATGGGCGCGAGGTGAAAGACATTCTTGTCAGTTGCGATGTCGTTCTCAGGTCAGGTGAATTGGTGACGCTCCCCGTATCCGCGCTTGGATACACCTATAGACATTCAGAATTGCCCGAGGGTTGCGTCGTTGTCAGCGCTACTTTCAATGGCGCACCCGGTGATCCCAAAGTGATCGGCGCGGAGATGGATCGGATCGCAGCAGAACGCGAAGCATCGCAGCCGCTGCGCTCCAAGACCGGCGGCTCCACGTTCAAGAACCCCGAAGGGCACAAGGCATGGCAGTTGGTCGATCAGGCGGGTTGCCGCGGGCTCAAAATCGGCGGCGCGCAAGTTTCTGAAAAGCATACGAATTTCCTCCTCAACACCGGTGACGCGACCAGCGCGGACATTGAGACATTGGGTGAAGAAGTCCGCAAACGTGTAAAAGCGCACAGCGGTGTCACCCTCGAATGGGAAATTCAAAGAGTGGGTAAACCAGCATGAGCCTCCACATCGTGGTCTTGATGGGCGGTTGGTCTGCCGAACGCGACGTGTCGCTGATGAGCGGCAACGGCGTGGCCGATGCGCTCGAACGCAATGGCCACCGCGTTACCCGGATTGATATGGGCCGTGACGTTGCGCAAAAGCTTGCCGAAGCCAATCCTGACGTCGTGTTCAACGCGCTCCACGGGTCACCCGGAGAAGATGGCACCGTGCAGGGCATGATGGATTTGATGGGCCTGAAATACACCCATTCGGGACTCGCCACGTCGGTCATCGCGATTGACAAACAGCTGACCAAGCAAGCGCTTGTGCCGCACGGTATCCGGATGCCCGGCGGTCATGTTGTCCGCACGGAAAGCCTCTATCAGAGTGATCCCTTGCCGCGTCCTTATGTATTGAAGCCGGTCAACGAAGGCTCGTCGGTCGGCGTCGCAATCGTGACGCGCGACGGAAATTACGGTGAGCCGATTGGCCGTGATGTGGAAGGGCCGTGGCAACATTTTGAGGAATTGCTTGCCGAACCTTTCATCCGAGGCAGGGAACTGACCGTCGCTGTACTTGGAGACCGGGCACTGACCGTGACGGAGCTACAAACGAGCACCGGCTTTTACGATTATGACGCCAAATATACCGACGGCCTCACCACCCACATTTGCCCGGCCAACGTCCCCGCAGACATAGCGCAGGCGATGCTCGATATGGCACTGAAGGCACATAGGGTACTTGGTTGCAAAGGCGCGTCGCGGTCTGACTTCCGCTGGGATGATGAAAAGGGTGTCGACGGGCTGTACCTGCTCGAAACCAACACGCAGCCAGGCATGACGCCGCTGAGCCTCGTGCCAGAACAAGCGAAATATAGGGGCATCGGCTATGATGAACTGGTCGAAATCATCGTGAGGGACGCGCTATGACTGAAGCCTCAAGAATAAAGCGTGGGCCAACGCGCAAACGCCCCACCGTGAAGACCAAATCCCGCAAGGCCGCAAGCACTGAACCGTCGAGCTGGCAGAAGCTTGTGGCTGCCTCACCGTTCAAGCCCAAGACGATTGAACGCGCAATCACCACCAGCATGGTCGTGATGATCGGCGGTGCGTTGCTCGGAGTGGCGGTGCTTGCCGGTGTTCCGCAGTTCGTGGGTGTGCAACTTGCTCAGGTCGCGGGCCGCGCCGGGTTTCGGGTGAAACGCGTGGAAGTTACCGGGATCGACCGGATGGAGCGGCTGACGGTCTATGCCATCGCGCTCGATCAACATTCGATGGCGATGCCCCTTGTCGATCTCGATAAAGTGCGTGATCAGCTTTTGAGTTTCGGGTGGATCGAAGATGCGCGGGTGTCTCGCCGTCTGCCCGATACGCTCGTGGTGGATATCGTGGAACGGAAGCCGACGGCAATTTGGCAGCACAATCAAAAGCTTTCCCTGATCGACAGCAAGGGCGTGATTCTTGAGCGGGTTGCGGCAGAGGCGATGCCTGATTTGCCGCTGCTCATCGGGCCAGATGCCAATCATGAAGCCGTTGGCCTCAACAATTTGATGGAACGCGCACCTGCGATGAGGCCAAGGCTGGCCGCAGCGACTTGGGTGGGCAATCGTCGTTGGGATCTCCGCTTCAATTCTGGCGAAACACTCGCGCTGCCTGAGGGCGAAGAATTAGCGGGCAAGGCGCTGCTGCGTTTCGCGCGGATAGACGGTGTGCAGCGGCTGCTCGGTCGTGGCTATGCCCGCTTTGATATGCGCGATCCGACAAAGCTGGTGGCGCGGCTCGCGCATGATATTCCAGCGGTTGACAAGCCGTCGTCAGGCGATTCTAAGCCCGGGAATACTAGCGCTAAGGCCAGCGCTACAGGAGGCAATGATGGCCCAGCCTAGAAACAACCAATTGATCACCGCGCTCGACATCGGTTCGTGGAAAGTTTCCGCGCTTATCGCTGAACGTTTGCCGAGCGGCGATCTCCAGGTTCTCGGCACAGGGCAACGCGAAAGCCGGGGCGTGCGCCGTGGTTATATCGCGGATATGAACGCCACCGAATCTGCCATCCGCGACGCTGTGGAACAAGCCGAACGAATTGCCGAAACCAACATCGAAGATGTCTGGGTCAGTTTCTCTGCGGGCGGCCTTGTCAGCGATATTGCCTCGGTCGAGGTGGAGCTCGGCGGTCACCGCATAGAGCAGGAAGATATTGACGAACTCTTGTCGGCCGGGCGCACGTCGCTTGATCCCGATGGGCGGATGATCCTCCACGCGCAGCCAACCTTGTACACGCTGGACGGATTGCAGGGTGTCAAGAAGCCGCTCGGCCTCCACGCGGATACGTTGGGCGTTGATATCCACGTGGTTTGTGCAGATGGATCGCCCGTCCGCAATCTCGATCTGTGCGTTCGAAGCGCTCATCTTGAGGTCAAATCGATCATCGCGTCGCCGGTCGCCACGGGTATGGCGTGCTTGTCTGATGAGGAGCGCGAACT
>JBJOLA010000078.1:0-5998 GCA_046045815.1 Pseudomonadota bacterium | reverse complement strand
CTCCTAAGTAAATTTAGGCCTAGTTCAGCACGCGCAGACTTACTTGTCCACCGATTCCAGTGCGGTGCGCGCTTGGCCTGTGAGCCAATCCATTGCCGCAGCCCAAGGACCGTGCCCGTGGCTGATCCGCGCCACGCCAAGGCCAGCGAGGGTCTGATGATCGGGGCAACCCGGGCGCATCAGGATGTTGACCGGGAGAGGAGAACCCGCGCAAAGCCGTGCGATGAGATTCGCATCCTGCAGGAAGGGTGCAAATAGGCTGCGTGCGCCAGCGTCAGCATAGGCCTTTGCTCGTTCGATGAGCATATCAACCAACGCCGCATCATGTTCGGCAGGCGCGGTCAGAATGAACAGGTCCGCCCGGGCGTTGACGAACACGCCGGTTGCCGCCGCCGCCGCAATCCGGGCGCTGGCGTCGTTCACCGAAAACAGTGCACGCGTAGCGGGGTCTTTGTCTTCGAGGTTGATGCCAATGGCACCCGCGTCCACCGCGCGCTGGACGGACGCAGCAACGCTTGCGGCATCCTTGCCATATCCGGCTTCCATATCGATGCTGACCGGCAGATCGGTGACGGCCACAACCTCCGTCAGCGTCGCAATCGCGGCGTCGAGCGGGAGCTTTTCGCCGTCGCCGATGCCGTGAGCACCCGCCACGCCCCAGCTGCCGGTTGCAATCGCCTTGGCACCCGCCTTTGCGACAGCAACTGCGCTGCCCGCGTCCCAAATGTTGAACAAGATGAGGGGGTTGCCCGGTATGTGCAACTTAGCGAAATCTTCTGTCTTCTTGGTCATTTTATGCTTTCTAATGCGAGGAGTTTCTCTTTCCGGTCGATCCCGTAAGCATAGCCGCCCATGCTGCCATCGGTGCGGATAACGCGGTGGCAGGGGATGAGCACGGCAACAGCGTTCGCGCCATTGGCGGTTCCTGCTGCACGTACCGCTTTGGGCTTGCCAACCGCCAGCGCAATCTGGGCGTAGGTCCGGGTTTCTCCGGGCGGGATGCGCTGCAATTCCTGCCACACCGCCTGCTGAAACGCCGTGCCCTGCACATCGAGCGGCAGCACCGGCATTTGTGCAGGATGATCCACTGCGGCAACTGCGCCGTTTACAAGTTCAGCGAAGGCCGCCCCGCCGGGCTTGATGTCTGCGCGTGGAAAACGGCGGTGGAGTTCGCGCTCATCCTCATCAAAGGACAGGCGGCAAATGCCCTTGTCGGTGGCGGCGAGCAGCATCTTGCCGAGGTTGGTGTCCGCAATCGCCCAGCGGATCGTTACGCCAGTTCCGCCATTTTTCCACGCGCTCGGCGTCATCCCTAATCGCGCTTTGCTTTCGGCATAAAAGCGGCTTGGCCCTGAATAGCCCGCCTCATAAATCGCATCGGTGACGGAGCCATTCCCCTCAAGCGCCACCTCCGCCCGCCGGGCCCGCAAGCCGCGTGCATAAGCAGCGGGCGTCACCCCGATATCGCGCTTGAACAGGCGGTGGAAATGGTGCGGCGCATAGCCCACGGCCACCGCCAATGCCTCAAGCGCAGGCATATCATCCGCCGCTTCGATCAGCGCCACTGCCTTGGCCACCGCCTCCCTATCTCGCCCGACTGCATCCGGCAAACAGCGCAGGCACGCCCGGTATCCCGCCGCCCGCGCCTCGGCCGGACCCTCGAAAAATTCAACATTCTTGCGCAGCGGTCGGCGGGCAGGGCAGCTCGGCTTGCAGTAAATGCCCGTGGTTTTCACCGCGCCCACAAACTGCCCGTCAATCGCACGGTCCCGCCGGTCAAAGGCAGCGAAGGCAAAATCGGGATCAATCATGTTCATTCCCATCTTCTAGCCCGTTTCGCGCCCGGTGACATCCCGTTGCTTGCGGTCAAACATCCGCTCTGCGAAAAGGCCGCGGCTATGACTGGCCCGCTTCCCCTCCTCTACAGCTTTAGACGTTGCCCCTATGCTATGCGGGCGCGGATGGCGATTGCGGTTTCGGGGGTGCGGGTTGAACTGCGTGAGATCGTGCTGCGCGATAAGCCTGAGGCGATGATTGCGGCATCCCCGAAGGCCACGGTGCCAGTGTTGGTGCTGGGGGAGGGCCAGGTGATCGACGAGAGTATCGACATCATGCATTGGGCACTGCGCCAGCATGATCCCGAGGGCTGGCTTGCGCCGGGTTCCGCGATGGATGCGTTGATCGCCGCAAATGATGGCCCGTTCAAATATCATCTCGACCGGACCAAATATCCGAGTCGCTATCCAGACTGTAACCCCGACGAACAGCGCGCTGCGGCGGTGGCGCTTCTCGATCCGCTGGAAGCAAGGCTCAGCGTCAGCCCGTTTCTGTTTGGCAACACACCCGCCCTCGCCGATATCGCCATTTTTCCCTTTGTCCGGCAATTTGCCGCGATTGACGGCGTTGCGCTCCTGCACTTGCCAGGCGTCGTGGACTGGCTCGCGCGATTGGTGTCTTCACCCCGGTTCGCAGCGGTGATGAAGAAATATGCCGCTTGGCAACCCGGAGATGCACCGACGATGTTTGCGTGAAACAGGCTTGCAGCGCCCTTAGAAAAACCGCAGTGGATTCTGATGAACCTTGCCGCTGATATCGCCCTCGCCCATGTTCTTGCTGACGCCGCCGGTGCTGCGATCCGGCCCTATTTTCGGGCAGAGTTCGGATTGGAGAGCAAGGCCGACGCCACGCCGGTGACGCTTGCCGACCGGGCGGCAGAAAGCGCGATCCGGTCGATCCTGGAAACCGAGCGCCCCGGTGACGGTATCATTGGCGAGGAGTACGGCTGCATTCGTGAAGGTGCGGCGCGGCAATGGGTGATTGATCCGATCGACGGAACGACGAGCTTTGTGGCGGGGCGGCCCATTTTCGGGACGTTGATCGCGCTGATGCAGGACGGCTGGCCCCTACTCGGTGTGATTGATCAGCCGATCCTCGCCGAGCGGTGGATCGGCGCGGCGGGGCAACCGACTCTGTTCAATGGCAAGCCGATCAAGACCCGGCGCGCGCCGACACTCTCCGAAGCGATTTTGGCAACCACCAGCCCGAACCTGTTTGCGAGTCATGATGCCGAACATTTCATGACACTCGCCGCAAAGACCGCGCACCGGCGGCTGATCTGGGGTGGCGATTGCTACAATTATGCGCTCCTTGCCAGTGGTAATGTTGATATTGTGGTGGAGGCCGGTCTGAAGCTCCATGATTTCGCCGCCTTGATCCCCGTGGTCGAAGGCGCAGGCGGGATGATGTGTGATTGGTCTGGTGAACCGCTTACCGCCGATAGCAAGGGCCACGTCATAGCGCTCGGCGATCCCGCCCGGCTTGAGGATGTTCTGGACGGACTGGCCTGTAACCACGGGTGATTGCGCTTTGATTTGAAGCACTTTACACGTCGGCAACGGGGCCACGGAGTCTAACAACACTTTCTATGCGGCGACAGGAAATCGAATTTGTCGACGGCTTGCATGTGCGCCTTGCGCTGCCCGCTGAGCCGCTTCGCCCCTATATTACGGCTTACTACACCACGCATATCGAAAGCGAAACGCCGATCAGCGACTGGCTTTACCCTGAATGGGGCAATGTGCGGATGATCTATGAAGGTGGTTTTGACTGTTACCGCGTGGGGGTGGAGCCATACCGCGCCGAGTTTCCCTTGATTCAGGGGCCAACAACGAAGCCAATCCATGTGAGCACCGGCCATGTGCGCGTGGTGGGCATTGGGCTATTGCCATCCGCCTTTAGTCATATGTTCGGTGTTGATGTTGATCACTATGCTGATGCTTATGTGCCCGTTGCCGATCTGCTGGGATCGGGCGGCGATGATCTGGCAAAGGCGCTTGCGGCCATTGACGGCGATGATGATGCGCAGTTCGCGCTGTGTGATGCCTTTTTCCTGAACTTGATCGCGGGCAAACCGGAACGCCCGCGCACTGTGCTGGTTCAGGCGCTTCACAAATTGCTCAACGATCCCGATATCAACACCGTCCAGGAAATTGGCGATGCGCTTGGGCTAGGGGCGGCGCGCCTCAACCGTCTGTGCAAGCAAGGCTTTGGTTTCTCACCCAAATTATTGCTGCGCCGCCAGCGGTTCTTGCGGATGCTGGGGGCGCTCCATTCGCGGCCCTACACCGAATGGCGCGATTTTGCCGATCCCTCCTATGTCGATCAAAGCCATTTGATCCGGGAATTCAAATATTTCATGGGGCTGTCACCAAGCCAATATCTCGCTTTGCCAAGGCCCATCCAGCTGGCCGCCGTGCCCAAGCGCGCCGAAGTGATCGGCAGACCGCTGCAAGGGCTGCACAAAATGGGCGAAAAAGACTGAGACCCTTGCCTTTTTTGGCACGTACCGCTAAGCGCGCCGGACTTCCGCACGATTATATTGCGATCCGTCTGGCTGAAAGGGCTGCCACGGGGGATGCGAATCGTCGAATTTGAAAGGACGAAAATGCCCAAACTGAAGACCAAAAGCGGTGTGAAGAAGCGCTTCACGCTGACCGCAACGGGCAAATTGAAGCACGGCGTCGCAGGTAAGCGTCACCGTCTCATTAGCCACAATGCCAAGTATATCCGCCAGAATCGCCGCACCTCTGTCCTGTCCAAAGCTGATACCAGCACGGTCAAGGCATGGGCGCCTTACGGCCTGAAATAGGAGGGCTTGAGACATGGCAAGAGTTAAACGCGGCGTTACGACGCACGCCAAACACAAACGCACTTTGGAACTTGCGAAAGGCTATTATGGCCGCCGCAAGAACACGATTCGCATCGCCAAGCAGGCCGTCGAAAAGGCCGGCCAATATGCGTACCGCGATCGCAAGGTTAAAAAGCGGACGTTCCGCGGCCTGTGGATCCAGCGCATCAACGCCGCCGTCCGGGTGGAAGGTTTGACCTACAGCGAATTCATGCACGGCGTGAAATTGGCCGGGATCGAACTGGACCGCAAGGTGATGGCCGATATGGCAATGCACGAAGCCGCCAGCTTTAGCACCATCATCGCGCAAGCCAAGGCAGCTTTGCCCATCGCGGCATAAGCTTCCCCGGTTAGAATGCGCACAAGGGCGTGGATGGCAGCTTGCCGTTCGCGCCCTTTTGCTTATGCACCGTCATGGGAGATGTCGCTCGTCATTCCCGCGAAGGCGGGAACCCATTCGTGGCAGCGTATCAAGACAATGCGAAAATGGTGGAGATCTTTTCTGAACTGGTTTTGCGAATGGGTTCCCGCCTTCGCGGGAATGACGGTATAGGACACCGATGGAACGACAAGGCCATGTCTACATTCTCGCCAGCGGGCGGCATGGTACACTCTATCTCGGCGTGACATCTGATCTCATGCAGCGAATGTATCAGCACCGCGAAGAAGTGATGAAAGGCTTTACGTCGAAATATGAGGTCAAACGACTGGTTTGGTTTGACACATTTGATCAAGTCACGGATGCCATCGTTCGTGAGAAGCAAATGAAAAAATGGAACAGAGATTGGAAAATTCGTTTGATCGAAGAGTCTAATCCTGATTGGAGCGATCTGGCAATTGGGTTCGGTTTCGAACCATTGAAGAAAAAATAAGGGCACCGCTCCTCCGTCATTCCCGCGAAGGCGGGAACCCATTCGCACTACCGTATGGGCTTTGGAGCGAGGTCGGCACATAGTGAAGTTTATGGATTCCCGCCTGCGCGGGAATGACGGGATTAGAATGACGAATATTGAAACGCTGAAGTCTGAAACCCTTTCGGCCATCGCCGCCGCTGGCAGCCTCGACGCGCTTGAAGCAGTGCGGATTGATGCGCTCGGCAAGGCGGGGAGCATTTCTGGATTGCTCAAGACGCTGGGCCAGATGTCGCCCGAAGAACGGCAAGTTCAAGGCCCGCTGATCAACGGGCTACGGGAAAGTGTTGCCAACACTATTGCTGAGAGGAAAGCCACCCTCGAATCGACAGCGCTCAACGCCCGCCTCGCCACCGAGCGGCTAGACATGACTTTGCCTGCGCCCGTGACGCCGCAGGGG
>JBJOLA010000206.1:0-8785 GCA_046045815.1 Pseudomonadota bacterium | reverse complement strand
GTGCCCGCTGCTGTCATCATCATCGGAAAGGCACGGCCAAAGACGTTTGCGGATTCGATCACCGCCTTGTAACCACTCAAATTCGACTGCGACGAGAGAATATCCATCGACTGTGCGCGCGTGATGCGCGGCATGAATTCCATCGCCAGCGCCTCAACGCCGAGCTTTGCATAGTCATCCACCCGCTTGCGCTGTCCAAAGGGATCAAGCCCCGCGACAACCCACGCGCCCTTAGCCATGCCTTTGAGCGCCTTGGGGTCCGGCCCCTGAACGCCGAGGATGATATCCGCGTCCTTGAGTGTTGCCGCCGCCGCGCCCAGTGTCGCACCCGCAGCCACATAGTCCGCATCGGGGATCGACGCCGTAAGCCCCGCACCCGTCTCTACCGAAACGCTCGCACCCAGAGCGATGAACTTCTTCACCGTTTCGGCAGAAGCGGCGACCCGCGTTTCGCCGGCGGCGCTTTCCTTCAGGACAGCGATTTTCACGAGCGCGGGATCAGCGAGCGATGATCAGGACGACGATCATGCCGACGAGAAAAGACCCGGCGGCACCCCATTTGAGCAATTCCATCACATGTGCGTAAGTTGCTTCATGTGCTGGCATGTCATTGTCGCTGGTTTTGGCCTTTGCCATGATCTTCCCCTTGAAATGAATATCGATTTTTCGAGTGATAGTCAGCAACGCCACCGCTTTCAAGGCCGTCTTGCATCAGCCGCATTAACCACCCTTCAACTAGTGCTGCGCTAAACCGTGCCGATACGGGACAAAGGGAATGAGATGACGCCATCGGGCACACGCCTCTTGATGCTGGTTGATGATGAACCAGCGCAGCAGCGGCTGATTACAGCGCTTGCCGCGCGGGCAGGCTGGCGCACGGTGATCGCGTCGGAGGCGGAAATGGCCATCGCCACTTTGGGCACACGAGACGGGATGATGCTCGACGCCATCCTGGTTGATCAAGCGGTGCCGGGCAGCGATGCGACGAGCCTGATCAAGGAAATCCGTGAACGCCGCCCTGCTTTGCCGATCCTGATGCTGACCGCAATCAGTTCTGTTTCAATTGCGGTGGACGCGATGCGCGCCGGCGCGACGGATTTCCTCGTCAAACCCATTGCGCCCGACCGGCTACTTGCCGCGCTCGATTCGGCGGTGACACTGGGCGGGCTATCGGGTGAACTGCGCCCGCTCACAGAAAAAATCGCAACTCAGTTGGGTTTTGGCGAAATCGTCGGTTCTGATCCCAATTTCCGTGCCGCTCTCGCGATTGCAGCTAAGGCCGCCCGCGCCCGCGTGCCCCTGCTCATCGAGGGAGAAAGCGGCGTTGGCAAGGAAGTGCTGGCCGATGCCGTCCACGCTGCATCGCCGCGCGAGAAGAAGCCTTTCATCGCTATCAACTGTGGCGCGATCCCCGCGAATTTGATTGAATCTGAGCTGTTCGGCCATGAAAAGGGCGCGTTCACCGGGGCTTTCGCCCGCCACATCGGCAAGTTTCAGGATGCCGACGGCGGGACATTGTTCCTCGACGAAATTGGCGAAATGCCGCTGGACGCGCAAGTGAAGTTTCTCCGCGTCCTCCAATCGGGTGAGGTTCATCCGATCGGTGCGCGCGGCTTTCGTGAAGTTGATGTCCGCATCATCGCCGCGACCAACAAGACGCTGATCCACGAGGTGGAGGCCGGACGTTTCCGCGAAGATCTCTACTACAGGCTCGCTGTGGTGCAGGTCGCAATCCCACCCTTACGCGAACGACGTGGGGATATTCCTGCCCTTGCCCGACATCTGCTCACCCGGATTGCACGCCAGCCGGGCATGCGCGGGCTGGGGATCACGGATGAGGCACTCGGCCTGCTTTCGGGCTACGATTGGCCGGGCAACGTCCGCCAGCTCCAAAATGCTTTGTTCCGCGCCGCGATCCTGTGTGACGGCGACGCGCTGACCGCATCCGATTTTCCGCATATCGCCAGCCACTCCGCACCGCGCAAAGCCGTGGCCGCTGCGAGTGAGGCTGGGGTTACGCTCTATCTGGCCGACGGCCATATGCGAGCGCTTGACGCGATTGAGGCAGATGTAATCCGCCTCGCCATCGGCCACTACCGGGGCCGCATGACCGAAGTTGCGCGGCGATTGGGGATCGGCCGATCGACCCTTTACCGCAAGCTCGCAGAACTTGGGATCAGCGACGCCGCCTAAGCCGCATTATCGAGCCACCGCGCCAGCCGTGTCGCAATCGCGGTGAAGCTTGCCGCCACGGGACCTTCTCCCGCTGCAGGAGGTTCGCCTGCGTCCGACGCCACCCGGATTGAGATATCGAGCGGGATACGCCCAAGGAAAGCGTGGCCCATTTCCGCCGCAGCAGCTTCAGCGCCGCCACTGCCAAACGGATCGGAAACGTCTCCGCAGTGCGGACAGATGTAACCTGCCATATTTTCGACCAAGCCGATGATTGGGACGGTGGATTGGTTGAACAGATCAATCGCGCGCGCAGCGTCAATCAGAGCCAGATCTTGTGGGGTGGAAACGATTACGGCGCCGACAGGCTTATGTTTGGAAATCATCGAGAGCTGCACGTCACCCGTGCCCGGCGGCAGATCGACGATCAGGATATCGCACTCCCCCCAGTCCGCATCAATCAACTGGCCAAGAGCATTGCCCGCCATCGGCCCGCGCCACGCGACAGCCTGACCCGGCTTCACGAGGTGACCCATCGACAGCATCGGCACACCGAATCGCGTGGGGACGGGCTCAAGCTGCTTCTCCTTCGCCGTTGGTCTCGCGCCTTCAGTATCCATCAAGCGCGGCTGCGAGGGGCCGTATATATCCGCATCGATCAGGCCGACCTTTCGTCCCAAGCGTGCGAGTGCGACGGCGAGGTTGGCTGAAAGCGTCGATTTACCAACACCGCCCTTCCCGCTCGCCACGGCGATCAGACGCCGACCGACCTTTTGTGACGTCATCGCGACGCGGATATCGGTCACGCCGGGCAATCCTTCACAGGCATCATGCACCGCTTTGTCGAGGGCATCACGTTGATTGGGGGATAGACCGGTGACGTCGAGGATCAGGCTGGCCCGTCCTTCAGAGAAGCGCGGGGCGCTCACCCTGCCCGATGTCACAAGTCCCCCTTTGCCCAGAGGATCGGCAATGCCTTCAAGGGCGGCGGTGAGTGTCTCTATTTCAGTCATGAGGAGCGCTTTACGCAGAGAATTATGCGCTGCCACTGTTTTTCGAAAAATGCCCCCCTATATTGGCGTGATGAACGAGAAAACTGGCTGGCGGGCACGCGCAATTGCGATGATGAGTGAGGGGGGTCCTTGGGGCGGACGTGGCTCCGGAGGCGGGGACGGTTCGGGAGGCGGCGGCGGAGATGGCGGCGGCCCGAAAAGCCCGTGGAGCCAGCCTCCCGGCGGTGGAAAACCGCGTGGACCGCGTGGAAATTCGGCAGTAGATCAGCTCGCCAAACAGTTGCAAGACCGCTTTGGCGGCGGTTTGCCAGGCGGCGGCAATCGCACGCTGATCCGCAACGTGCTCATTGGTCTCGTCCTGATCTGGATCGCATTTACCAGCACCCATCAGATCGAACCACAGCAGGAAGGGGTCGTCACCCGATTCGGAAAATATGTGGGGCGACTGGAGCCAGGCATCGGCCTGACCCTCCCCTCACCAATAGAATCAGTCGAAAAAGTGGACGTTCGCGCTATTAACACCACGGGCATTCCCGACGGCGACGGCGTCAATCTGGTGCTGACCGGTGATCAGAACATCGTCGACCTCGCTTATTCGATCCGCTGGGACAAAACCAATCCAGAATTCTATTTGTTCGAGCTTGCCAATCCAGACGACACAATCCGGGAAGCAGGTGAAAGCGCGATGCGCGAAGTGATTGGTCAGGTTACGTTGAACGACGCTTTCGGGCGCGGACGGGGGCATATTGAAAGCGAAGTCACACGGCGCACCCAGCAATTGCTCAATGCTTATCATGCGGGTGTAACGATCCGCGGTGTTTCCATACGCCACGTCAAACCTCCCGAAGATGTGGTTGAGGCGTTCAACCAAGTGACCGTCAAGCAACAACAGATGCAGGGCAATATCAACAACGCAAACACCTACAAGAAGCAGGTTGTCGCCAAGGCACAGGGTGAAGCGGCTGCATTTGACAAAGTCTATGAGCAATACCGCCTTGCGCCCGGCGTCACGCGGCGGCGCATGTATTATGACACGATGGAATCAGTTCTCGCAAATACTGACAAGACTATCGTTGAACCAACTGGTATTGCGCCGTTTTTGCCACTGCGAGGCAGCACCCCTCGCGTCACGGTGGAGGAACCACGATGAGCTATGATAACCCCTCACTTTTCGCGCGGTTGATCGCCAATCCGGTGGCGTTGCTTGTCGGCACCGTCGCGCTGCTGGTGCTGCTTACGAGTACGATCTCGGTTGTGCCGGAAACGCGGCAAGGTGTGGTCTTGCGGTTGGGCAAGCCAGACCGGATCATCAACGCCTTTCATTCAGGAGAGAAACCAGGACAGACCGGCGCGGGGCTGATTGCAATCATCCCATTCTTTGAGAATGTGATCTGGATCGACAAGCGCATCCTCGACATTGATATGGAGCCGCAGGAAGTGCTTTCCACCGATCAGTTGCGCCTGAACGTGGACGCCTATGCGCGGTTCCGGGTGGTCGATCCGCTCAAGATGGTCACGTCGGTTCGCTCGACTGACAATCTCGCCGCCGCACTCAGACCGATCCTCGGTTCAGCACTGCGCACCGAACTCGGCAAGCGGACCTTTGCGGCGCTGCTGACGCCGGAACGCGATCAGGTGATGAACAATATCAAGGTCGGGCTTGACCGGGTCGCGCAGCAATACGGCGCCCGGATACTCGACGTCCGCATCAAGCGCGCAGATTTGCCCAGTGGCACGCCATTGGAAAGCGCCTACGAACGGATGAAAACCGCGCGCACTCAGGAAGCGCTGACGATTGAGGCCGACGGTTTCCGCCAAGCGCAGGTGATCCGCGCCGAAGCAGATGCGCAGGCGGCTCAGATTTATGCGGCGGCATACGGCAAGGATGCTGATTTCTATGATTTCTACCGGGCGATGCAATCCTACAAGATTGCGTTCGATCCTAAGGCCAAGGGGTCAACCAGCATCATCCTTTCGCCCAGTAACGATTATCTGCGCGAATTTCGCGGTGGAAAGTGATATAGGCAAGCTTGTTCAATCAGCGTTCAGCCACAAGATTTCACTGTGATGAACGAAACCCGGGCAAACCAAGCCCTTTAACTGCTGGAGAATGATCTCGTGCGTTACGCTTATGCTCTCACAGGTGCCCTGCTTCTCGGTGCGACGGGTGCGACGCTCGCACTGCAATCGCCCGGAAATGCGCAATCCGCACAGAATGAGCCGGGAGCCATCGTCGCAGCGTCGGCCCCGCGCCCTGGTGCGCCGATGAGCTTTGCCGATCTGGCAGCGCGGCTGCAACCGGCAGTCGTCAACATCTCAACCACCCAGCGCGTGCAAGTATCACAGCAAAACCCCTTCGCTGGCACACCGTTTGGCGATATGTTTGGCGGCGGGGATGAAGCAAACGGCGGTCGCCCGGTCACCCGTGAGGCCCAGTCGCTTGGGTCCGGCTTCATCATTTCGGCGGATGGCTATATCGTCACTAACAATCATGTGGTTGCAGGCGGCGAGGGCCCCGGTCGCAATTCGGTGGTCAGCTCGATCAAGGTGATCATGCCAGACCGCACCGAATATGTGGCGAAGTTGGTTGGGCGTGACCCGACCTCCGATCTCGCTGTCCTGAAGATCGAAGGCAAGAACCTGCCCTTCGTGAAATTCGGCGATTCGACCAAGGCCCGCGTGGGTGACTGGGTGGTCGCGATTGGCAATCCTTACGGTCTTGGCGGCACCGTGACGGCAGGAATCGTTTCGGCGCTCCACCGCGTGACCGGACAGGGCGGCGCATACGACCGCTTCATCCAGACTGATGCCTCGATCAATCAGGGCAATTCCGGCGGTCCGATGTTTGATTTGAACGGCAACGTGATCGGCATCAA
This sequence comes from Pseudomonadota bacterium, assembly GCA_046045815.1. Taxonomy (GTDB): domain Bacteria; phylum Pseudomonadota; class Alphaproteobacteria; order Sphingomonadales; family Sphingomonadaceae; genus Aquisediminimonas. The sequence goes on along the minus strand of JBJOLA010000206.1, from coordinate 2,724 downwards.
TTCGCAGATTTATTCGCCGACCGGTGGCAATGTTGGCATCGGCTTTGCGATCCCGGCTGAAGTGGCCGTACCGATTGTGGAATCACTCAAAGGTGGCGCGTCAATCAAACGCGGCTATCTCGGCGTGGGCATTCAGCCGCTTGACGAAGATTCCGCCGATGCGCTCGGCTTGCCAAAGAACCACGGTGAACTGATCGCGCGGGTGGAGCCCAATGAGTCCGCAGCGCGTGCCGGGATCCGGCAGGGTGATGTTGTCGTGAAAGTCGGGGGTCGCGATGTGACGCCGGATCAAACACTGTCATTCCTCGTCGGCACAATGCCCGTGGGATCGCGTGTTCCCATCGAGTTGATCCGCGACGGCAAGCACCAAGTTTTGACGGCAACATTGGGCCAGCGCCCTTCCGAAGAAAAGCTTGCCTCGCTCGGTACGCCAGATGAGAATGCGTTGACACCGGGCAGCGATGACAAGAAAAGTGCCACCGCGGCACGGGAAGCGCTCGGGCTTTCGCTGGTGACGTTGACGCCAGAAATTTCAAATCAGCTGGGCCTGAAGGGCAATGTGCAAGGTGTTGTGGTTGGTGCCGTTGATCCTTCAAGTGACGCTGCCGCCAAAGGCCTGCAACGCGGCGATGTGATTCTGACGGTCAACTACAAACCTGCAACCAAGCCTGCGGATATAACCGCAGCCGCAGTTGCGGCGAAGACAGCGGGCCGCCAAAACGTTCTGCTTAATATTCAGCGCGGCAATGGTCCTGCGCGATACCTTGCGGTTAAATTAAAACAGGGCTGATCCGCCCTTTGCGCAATCCAGCCGTTGTCGCTAACAGAAGCGGCAACGGCTTCTTTGTATCTGGAGAAAAGAAAATGGCAGACGAAGGTATTTTTATCGGAACGGGCGGCGGCCAGCGTCAGATCCTCAACTTCAAGCGGGCGAACCGCCACGGCCTGATCGCAGGCGCGACCGGCACCGGGAAGACAGTTACGTTGCAAGGGATCGCCGAAGGATTCTCCCAAGCGGGGGTTCCGGTGTTCATTGCCGACGTCAAGGGTGACATCTCGGGCATGGCGATGGCAGGCTCTGCCCAATCAAAAATGCACGCAATTTTTGCCGCACGCGCCGCCGAGATTGGTGAGACGGAATGGGTTTATGCCGACAATCCTGTGCAGTTCTGGGATCTTTTCGGCGAACAGGGCCATCCGATCCGCACGACCGTTTCAGAAATGGGGCCATTGCTGCTTGCGCGACTGATGGATTTGAACGAGGTTCAGGAAGGCGTTCTGACGATTGCTTTTCATGTCGCAGATAAGGACGGCCTGCTGCTGCTCGATCTTGACGATCTTCAGGCGATGCTCGTCAGCTGCGGCGAACGGGCGGATGAACTCACGCTCCAATACGGCAATGTTTCAAAACAGAGTGTCGGGACGATCCAGCGTTCGCTGCTCCAACTCCGCAGTCAAGGTGGCGATCATTTCTTCGGCGAACCCGCACTCGATCTCCACGATTTCATCGGTCAGGATGACAAGGGCCGCGGCATCATCAACATTCTTGCCGCTGACAAGCTGATGGCCAGCCCGAAACTCTATTCGACCTTTCTGCTCTGGATGATGTCCGAACTGTTTCAAACGCTTCCCGAAATCGGCGATCCCGATAAGCCGACGTTGGTGTTCTTCTTCGACGAAGCCCATCTGCTGTTCAACGATGCGCCAAAAGCCTTGCTCGAAAAGATTGAACAGGTTGTCCGCCTGATCCGGTCCAAGGGTGTCGGCGTTTACTTCATCACCCAGAACCCGATTGATATTCCTGATACGGTTGCAGCGCAGCTTTCAAACCGCGTCCAGCATGCGCTTCGCGCATTTACGCCGCGCGATCAGGCCGCCGTCAAAGCAGCAGCGACCACATTCCGCGCAAATCCCGGTGTGGATGTTGAAACCGTCATCACCGAACTCAAGGTAGGTGAAGCCTTGGTCTCACTGTTGCAGGCAGACGGTTCGCCAACGCCGGTTGAGCGCACGTTGATCAAGCCGCCCGAATCGCGGGTTGGCCCGATCACGCCGCAAGAACGCGGCATCATGATTTCAACCGACGCCATCGGCACCAAATATGACACGCTGATCGACCGCGAATCTGCCGAAGAAATCCTGCAAGCCAAATCAGGCGAAGCCGCCGCTGCAGCTGCTGAGGCTCAGGCCGAGAACGATACCGCAAAGGCCGCGGCGCAACAGGCCAAGCTCGATGCGCAAGCTGCCAAGGTTGCCGCCCAGCAACAAGTGATTGCTGACCGTGAAGCCGCGCGACAAGCACGCGAAGATGCCAAGCCCGGCATGGCTGACAAGATGATCCAGTCCGCCGCACGTTCGGTGGCATCATCGGTGGGAAGGCAAGTAGCAAACTCAGTCGGCAAATCGCTGATCCGCGGGTTGCTCGGCGGATTGTTTCGCTAGAGCGCCGTGCGTTATATCAGCGATACCGTCATTCCCGCGCAGGCGGGAACCCATTCGTGGCACTCTCCCAAGAATTTCTGAAAAATCTGACACAGAGTTACGAATGGTTTCCCGCCTGCGCGGGAATGACGGGGGTGGGTTTGGATCATCGTCCTTTGGGGTCAGTCCATATCCGGCCCAAGCGCGGCTTCAAGATCGCGCGGCCGGATGAAATGCGTGATCTTGGCCGTGCCCGCCTTCACGTCCGCCCAATGCTCGACGTTCAGCTCAAGAAATGCCATG
>JBJOLA010000020.1:0-8320 GCA_046045815.1 Pseudomonadota bacterium | reverse complement strand
TCTGACGCTGACATTGATCAGATGGTCCGCGATGCGGAGGCCTTTGCCGATGAAGACAAAAAGCGCCGTGCGGCGGCTGAAGCAAAGAATAACGCCGAAAGCCTGATCCACACGACGGAGCGTCAGTTGGCCGATCATGCCGACAAGATCGATGACAGCCTCAAGGCTGAAATCGAAGCGGCTATGGCGGAAGCGAAGTCTGCCGTTGAAGGCGGCGATCCTGACGCGATGACCGAAAAGTCTCAGGCGCTGGCGCAAGTCGCGATGAAGATGGGTCAGGCGATTTACGAAAAGGAGCAAGCTTCGGCGGCCTCTCCGGCGGCTGAAGGCGATGCTCCGGCCGAAGATGTGGTGGATGCTGAATTTTCGGAAGTTGACGAGAATAAGTAGGCACCAGACACCGCCCATCCTGAGTAGCCATTGAGCGCGTCGAAATGGCATATCGAAGGGCCCTTCGATATGGGTCTTTGACAAGCTCAACCCCTACTCAGGATGAGCGGACTTCTGAGGGGGATAGGTACCAGTGTCTGACGATTATTACGAACTGCTGGAAATTGAACGTACCTCCGACGATGGTGCGATCAAATCCTCATACCGTAAGCTCGCGATGCGTTGGCATCCGGACAAAAACCCGGGTGATGCTGCCGCTGAGGCCAAGTTCAAGGCGATCAGCGAAGCCTATGACGTTCTGAAAGATCCACAAAAGCGGGCGGCCTATGATCAGTACGGCAAAGCCGCGTTCCAAAACGGGGGCGGTGGGCGCGCGCAGGATTTTGGCGGATTTTCCGACATTTTCGAGGATATTTTCGGCCAGTTCACCGGCGGGGGTCGGCAGCGCGGCCCACAACGCGGCGCGGACCTGCGCTATGATATGGAAATCAGCCTCGAAGAGGCCTTCCACGGCAAACAAACCGAAATCACGGTTGACGTATCCGCCCCCTGCGAACCGTGCGCCGGATCAGGCGCGAAGCCGGGCACCGGAGCGAAACAGTGCGGCACCTGTGGCGGACACGGCAAGGTCCGGGCGCAGCAAGGTTTCTTCGTGGTCGAACGGCCGTGCGCGGCGTGCCAAGGGCGCGGCCAGGTGATGAGCGATCCTTGCGCAACCTGCCGCGGCGAAGGACGTTCGGACAAGCGCAAAACCCTCGCCGTCACCGTGCCCCCCGGCGTGGATGATGGCACCCGCATCCGCCTTTCGGGTGAGGGAGAGGCGGGCGCACGTGGCGCGCCAACGGGCGATCTTTACATTTTCCTCCACGTCACACGCCACAAACTGTTCCAGCGTGACGGGACCACCCTCTTCGCCCGTGCGCCGATCAGTTTCAGCACGGCGGCCCTCGGCGGCACGATCACCGTGCCCGGCCTCGACCGCGTCGGCCACGAAATCCGCATTCCAGCGGGCATTCAATCCGGCAAACAAATCCGCCAGCGCGGCGCAGGGATGCCGGTTCTCAACGGACGCGGCACGGGTGATATGGTTGTCCAGATAGAGGTGGAAACGCCGAGCAAACTGACAGCCAAGCAGAAAGACCTGCTCGAACAATTCCGCGCGACCGAGACAGGGGCAGAATCCCCGCAGTCAGAAGGCTTCTTCGCCAAGCTCAAGGATATGTGGGACGATTTGACGGAATAATTGACTCGTCAAATGCCATATGTCATATGATGCCATATGGCTAAAGCGACTCTGGTCTATCCCGACAAGATGAACTGGCCGGACGGCCACATTCTTGAAATGACTATCTGGCGTCTGCCCTCAGCCAGTGACGAGAGGCCCCATGGCCTAAAATATGCGCTCTTTTATGGCAAGGCAGGTGAACGGATTATTGGCTATGACAATGAAACGGGCAAGGGCGATCACCGGCACTATCGAGGTCGGGAAATGGCTTACGTGTTCAACACTGTGGAAGCGTTAATGGCAGATTTTCTGAGAGATGTCAGACGCGAACGAGGCGAAATATGAGCAATGAACAAATCAACGTCCATGTTGGCACCCTCGACGATATGGGCGCGCGCTTCATTGATGCATGGAAAGCGGCGGAGGCTGGGCGGCCGGTTGTGCGCGACAACATCACTTTCCTCAGTCTTGAATCCTTTATGGCGACAATGTCGCCAAAACGACTCGAACTGATGCGTTATCTGCGCAAGAACGGCCCGATGTCAGTGCGCCGCCTGAGCACGGAACTGGCGCGTGATTATAAGTCCGTTCACCGGGAGGTTGCCCTTCTTGCAAACGCCGGGCTGATCGAACGGCGCGCAACTGATTTGGTCGCTGTCGCGTGGGATCGGGTGGTGACGGAGCTCGAACTGGCAGCTTAATTCGGCCAAGCGCAAACAGACGATTCACATAGCCAAATATATAGGCTAGGCCCCCTTCATGTCCGATACGCCCGCGCCGCCTGCTCTGCCTGAAGACCCATTTGATCTGGTCGTGGACACGCCTTTCGACAGTGCGCTGTCCGACCGCTATCTGGTGTATGCACTTTCGACGATCACCGCGCGCTCGCTCCCGGATTTGCGCGACGGGTTGAAGCCGGTCCACCGCCGTCTGCTCTGGGCGATGCGGCTGCTCAAGCTTGATCCATCTCAGGGGTATAAGAAATGCGCGCGCGTCGTCGGCGATACGATTGGCAAATATCATCCGCATGGGGATCAGTCCGTTTATGATGCGATGGTCCGTCTCGCCCAGTCCTTCTCGCTGCGTTATCCGCTGGTTGATGGGCAAGGCAATTTCGGCAATATCGACGGGGATAATGCCGCTGCTTACCGTTACACCGAGGCACGGCTCGCCCCGCCTGCGGTGGAACTTATGGCCGGGCTGGATGACGGCACGGTAGACTATAAGCCAACCTACAACGGCGAAGAGGAAGAGCCCGAAATCTTCCCCGGTCTATTCCCCAATCTGCTCGCCAACGGTTCGAGCGGGATTGCGGTGGGCATGGCGACTAACATTCCGCCGCACAATGTGGCCGAGATTATTGATGCTGCCTGCCTGCTGATTGATCAGCCCAATGCAGAAGACGCTGCGCTCCTCCAGTTTGTGCAGGGGCCAGATTTTCCAACCGGCGGGCAGATCGTCGATCCACCCGCTGCAATTGCCGAGGCCTATGCCAGCGGACGCGGCGGCTTCCGGGTGCGGTCGCGCTGGACCATTGAGGATCAGGGGCGGGGCACTTGGGTCGCCGTCGTCACCGAGATTCCTTACGGTGTCCAGAAGGGCAAGTTGATCGAGGCGCTTGCCCAAATCGTGATGGACAAGAAGCTGCCGATCCTGGCGGACGTCAACGACGAATCCGATGAAGCGATCCGCATCGTGATCGAACCGCGCAGCCGCAGCGTTGATCCTGATGTGCTGATGGAAAGCCTGTTCAAACTCACCGAGCTGGAAACGCGCTTCTCGCTCAACTTGAACGTGCTTGGCGCAGACCGCACCCCGCGCGTGATGAGTTTGAAGGCGGTGCTGACCGCTTGGCTCGCGCACCAGATCGAGGTGCTGATCCGCCGTGCGACGCATAGGGTCAGCAAGATTGATGACCGGATTGAGCTGCTCGACGGCTATCTGATCGCTTATCTCAATCTTGACCGGGTGATTGAAATCATCCGCACTGAGGATGAACCCAAGCCGGTGATGATCGCAGAATTCAAGTTGAATGATCGGCAGGCCGAAGCCATCCTCAACATGCGGCTGCGGCAGTTGCGGCGCTTGGAAGAATTTGAAATAAAAACCGAGCGCGACAAACTGGACGAAGAACGCGCAGGCCTGATCGCGCTGATCGAGAGCCCGGCGCGGCAAAAGACCCGGCTGAAGAAAGACCTCACCGCGCTGCGGGATCGCTACGGACCCGATACTCCGCTGGGTAAACGGCGCACCCTGATCGCCGAGGCCGCGCCCGCCAAGGACATCCCGCTTGAGGCGATGATTGAGCGCGAACCGATCACGGTGATCCTCTCCCAACGGGGCTGGATTCGCGCGATGAAGGGTCATGCCGCGCTTGATGCAGCGGACGCGCTCAAGTTCAAAGAGGGGGACGGCCCGGCCTTCGCCTTCCACGCGCAGACCACAGACAAGCTGCTTCTCGCGGTCGATGATGGCCGCTTCTTCACGCTCGCCAGTGATAAATTGCCGGGTGGCCGCGGCTTTGGAGAACCTGTGCGGCTGATGATCGACATGGCGGAAAATGTGGGGATTATTCGCCTGTTCCCCGCGAGCAAGGACACGCGCCTGCTGCTCGCTGCATCGGACGGCAAAGGCTTCATCGCCAAGGTCGAAGATGTTATCGCTGAGACTCGTAAGGGCCGTCAGGTCGTGAACCTCCGCACCGGGGCCAAGCTCAATGTGATCCGCAAGATCGCCGCCACTGACGATTATGTTGCGGCGGTGGGTGATAACCGCAAACTCGTGGTCTTCCCGCTCGGTGAGCTCCCTGAAATGGGCCGCGGGCAGGGTGTGACGATCCAAAAATATAAGGACGGCGGGCTATCTGACGCGGTAACGTTCAAGTTCGATGAAGGGCTGAGCTGGGCAATGGGCGGAGACACAGGCCGCACGCGCACCGAGGCTGATTTGACACCGTGGCGGGTCGCGCGCGGGGCGGCGGGTCGGATGCCGCCTCTCGGTTTCCCGCGAGACAATCGTTTTGGCTGACGGCCTGCGCTAAGGGCGCGCGGTGTGCACCAATTTGTCGATACGGGCCAAAACTTCGGGATGGCTTTGTTCATACGCCTTGAGCGCGGTCGTGAGATCGGGAGCGTCATCGGTAAGCGGACTGCCCCTCACCATCGTCCCAATCAGCATATCCCCGAGTGCCGCCCGGAAATGGCCTGCTTCCCAATAATAGGTCATCTTGGATGTTTTGTCGCCGGGTGCCGGAACCAGTTCCGACGTGCGAGCGTCGAGGCCGATAAAGTCATAAAGAGGCACGTCCTTCGCCTGCGCATAACGGCGGAGTTCCGCGCGCCATTGCTCGAGCTCTCCCATCACTCTCGTCCGGTCAAAGATCATAAGCAGATCGGCGTGATAGGGAAAGGTATGGAGGGTCAGCGCGATTCTGTTCTCGCGGCAGAAGGCAACAAGCCGACTGAGCGCCTGCCAATTGCGGTTTGCGCCGACACTGGGCCAAGCCAACCGCTTGTTCTGGGTCTGGAATCGTCCAACATATTCGCGGTTGCGCTGGTCAAAGATCGCCGCATAGCCCTCCGCTGCGACGATATCATGATAATCATTGAGGCCGTTATATCCCTGCGGCGTCGTGGTTGCGGGATGTGCCTTGCGCGCCTCGAACAGGGCAAACGCTGATTCCCGCACAGCATCGAGAGAGAATAGCATTGACGTCAGGTCTGCGGTTGGCGTGCGATAGCTTTGATCAACCATCGGCTGCGCTCCCGCCGCGTCCCGCCAATCATCCTCTGTCACCCGGAAATCGAGATATTCGACGCCGAGGATGATCGTTTTCGGCTTATGCCCGGCGGCGGCCTGGATCATCGCATCAACACTTGTCGGCAAACCCATGCCCGGCATGCCGAAATTGTAAACCGGTTGCATCGCGGCGGGCCATGCGCGCGACTGCGGGTCCAAACCTACTTCCGTCCGTGAATTGCCAATCAACACGGTAGTGTAAGGCACGCGGCCATATTGGGCGTGCTTGACGGGTATCAGATGCTGGTTCGCGAACGGCTTCGCATCGTTGATCCCGGCAGATGTCGGCCCGCTCCAATAGCCGTATGGATTAACCAGCCGCGTGAAGGCCAGCACCAGTGCCGCCAGTAACACGGAGCCGATGATCAGCCGGGAGAGATAGCGGTTCATCATGTCAGAACTGGAAATAGAGGAAAGCGGAAACACGGTTCACGGCGAGCACGCCTGCCACCGTCACGACCGCAAGCGCCGCCGCCCAACGCCTGTTTGGTGCCCATAACAGGCGGCGGGCACTGTAGGCGGGATCGAAATCAAAAGTCGGCCGGAACCTGCCCATGATCCCTTGGGTGTTGGGTGCAAAAAGCGCGATCGGCAGCAGCAAAGCGATCCACACCCACACCGCGATGAAGGCCGCCCCGCCCACCGACGATGAAGCCACCCCGTGAGCCTCCAGAAACGTCGCTAAACCCCCTAGGCGGGCAAACAGGGCCCCCGGCACCGCCAGGCCGTTGAGACCCGCCATACCGGCTAAAATCGCCTTGGTGGCGGCCATTGATGTTGCCCGGAACGGCACCCAGGCGAGCAGCACAACGGTGAAGGTCAGCGCCCACGCGCTTCCCCGGTAAAAGCGGCTGCTGGTCCAGCTTTTGGGGCGCACGCTGCTCCACAGATGGTTGATCACAAGAGAGGAACCGTGCAACCCGCCCCACAACACGAACGTCCAGCCCGCCCCGTGCCACAGCCCGCCGAGCAACATCGTCAGCATCAAATTGACCTGCCGGCGCATCGGCCCTTTGCGGTTTCCGCCCAGACTGATGTAAAGATATTCACGCAGGAACCGTGATAGGGTCATGTGCCAGCGCCGCCAAAAATCGACGATGCTCTGCGATTTGTAAGGCGAGTTGAAATTCTGCGGCAAGCGCACGCCAAACAGTCGGGCGGCACCGATGGCCATGTCGGAATAACCGGAGAAATCGAAATAGAGCTGCAGCGCATAGGCCAGCATGCCCGACCAGGCGGTGAGAAGATCGGGATGGGCACCGGCTGCGGCGCTGGTGAACAGCGGATCGGCATAGACCGCGATACTGTCGGCAAGCAAAGTCTTCTTGGCCAGGCCGAGCGCAAAGATCGCGAGCCCCACCGCCAGATTTTCGCTTGAGAATTTGTAGGTCTTCTCGTCACGAAACTGTGGCAGGACTTCGCGGTAATGCACGATTGGCCCGGCGATCAACTGCGGGAAGAATGCCACGAACAGGCTATATTCGATAAAACCATATCCCCGCGTCAGCCCCTTGTAGCTATCGACGAGAAAGGCAATTTTCTGGAATGTGAAAAAGGAGATCGCCAGCGGCAGCATGATGTGGCCGATGGTCCAGTGGGTGCCCGTCAGCGCGCCATAATTCTCCACGAGGAAGTTGGCATATTTGAAATAGCCCAGCACGCCAAGATCAACGGCGATACCAAGCGCCAGCAGCCACTTGCGTGGGTTCGCGAGCAGCCGCTGGCCGACGCCGTAGTTGAAGATCATGACGACAGCGAGCAGTGGTAAATAGACCGGGTTCCACCAGCCGTAAAAGAACATAGACGCCGCAATCAGGAAGAGATTGGCAGCTTTTGTCGAGACGCCGCGCGCGAACAGGAAAAAACCCGCCACCGTGATCGGCAGGAAAAGGAACAAGAAGGGGTAGGAATTGAACAGCATGTTCGGGCAATCGTCTCCAGATTGAGCGACGCCTTAGCGGCAAACCCGCGATATTTCGTTAACGCAGATGGGCCGCCAACAGGCCCCTACTCGCGTTGCCGATGAAGAAGCCGTCCACAAGGTCCTCAGCGCGCAAATCGGCTTCCTCTGCCATATCCCGGTCGATCAGTTCTCCGCGCATGACGCCGGGCAAAAGCCCGCGTGACAGCGGCGGGGTGAGCAATTTGCCGCCGCGTTTCACAAACAGGTTGGTAAAGCAGCCCTCGGTGAGGAACCCTTCATCATCGGCCAATACGACTTCGAATGTGCCCGCCGTTTCCAAAGCCTCGCGGTAGAACGCGCGGTCACTGGTTTTGTGGGATAGTCGGAAATCCCCGCGCGGCACAGACCTCCGCACAATCGCGACGTCGACGGGCTCAACCGGCGTTGGATGGAGCGCCCCAATTTCAACCGCGATCCGGCCGCTCGGTGCCAGCAACAGCCGCACCCTTCTGGGTTGATCAATCCGGAAAGTTGCCGCCTGAAGCTCGTTACGCGCGCCGTGCCTGTCAAACACAAAACCAAACGTATCGGCACTCGCCTTGATCCGGTCGATGTGCCGGTCGAGCAATGCAATCCCGCCTTCGGGATCGAAGCGCATCGTCTCGATCAGATCAAAGTGGCGCGGATCGCCCACAAATTTCCCCTTGGCAAGGCATTCATCCCACTCCGCCCCTTCGGTGCTGTCAGCGACGATCCCGCCGCCAAGGCCCAGAGTGGCACGGCTTTCTCCGGCGTGCAAATGCAGCGTGCGGATGGAGACATTGAAGGCAGCACCCCCGCTTGCGTCAATCCGCCCGATGGAGCCGGTATAGGCCCCGCGCGGGGAACTCTCGACTTCAGCGATCACCTCCATCGCCCGAATTTTGGGCGCGCCAGTGATTGAGCCGCACGGGTAGATAGCGCGCAGGAGGTCGGTCGCGTCCAGGCCGTCCCGAAGCGTCGCG
>JBJOLA010000366.1:0-4292 GCA_046045815.1 Pseudomonadota bacterium | reverse complement strand
AGCTGGGTGAGGCCCGTGACGAGCGTCTTGCGGACAATCGTCGCGCCCAGATTTTTCGCGCCAATCGCCATCGCATTGCACAGACCGGAGGGATCAGCATGGCCGTCGCCCGTCGTATAGGCCCCCGCGACTACGCCCTCGGTCGTCAGGAAGGGATTGATGCGGCGGATTTCCTCTGGCGGAATGATCTCCATGTCGAAGCCAATGATCTTGGAATAGCCGTGGATATAGCGCATCCACGCCAGCTCACGCTCATTGGTCGCAAGGCGAATGCCGCCCGATTTGTGCCAGCTAACATATTGCCCGGTCAGCCCCTCGAGCCGGGGATAGAGATCGTTGCTATACGCGTGGATTTTGGCGAGGTTGAAGCTCCCCGTAATGTTCGGGCACTGCCCCGCCGCGTGCCACGTCGAGCCCGACGTCAGCTCATCCTTCTCGATCAGCAGGCAATCCGTCCAGCCGAGTTCGGCCAGATGGTAAAGCAGCGAAGCCCCCATAATCCCGCCACCAATGATAACGACCCGCGCCGATGTCTGCATGAAAAGCCCGCTCCTGATGGGGTATTATGACGCGCAGCTTAGGGCGGGAGGGGGATGGGCGACAAATGGGGATTATGGGGGGATTGGTTCAAAATTTTTATGGGTGGGGGGGGGTGAGTCCATTTCTGATAAGAGATTGCCACATTCTCATTTCACAAATTTCGTTGTGTCAATTTGACGTTCCTCATCACGATTCGTGAAAGCTGAAGCCGAGTCGCAGGAATCACTAAACGAAAATCAGTAGGTTTAGTTTACACAAATGAATTTGTGATAATTGATTTGCCCTTTTGATTTTCGAAAAAAATAACCTAAAAGGCTTAATGAATATGACACCGTGCATCCCGCCGTCGTTACCTGTCCAAAACTTGGACTGGCAATCGCTCTTGCCGCTCGTTGGGAGAGCAAATAGCTGTCTCGCCAGATATGACGGGATGCTACAAACACTACCAAACCCAAGCGTATTGCTATCACCGATAACGGCCAATGAGGCCGTATTGTCGTCAAAAATTGAAGGCACCCACGCCACACTGGATGAAGTTCTTGAGGCCGATGCCGGCTTAGTAACTTCTGAAGCTCGAAAAGGCGATATTGAAGAAATCTCAAATTACCGAGATGCAGTCAGGGAGGCAGAAAATGCATTAGCAGACCGTCCTCTATCACTGTCACTCATCAGGCAAGTTCATCAACGCTTGCTCCAAGGCGTCAGAGGCAGGGACAAGGAACCTGGCCGATTTCGACAGGATCAAAATTGGATTGGCCGATATGGTGACAAGATCGAACGCGCGAGGTTCATTCCACCAAGCCCCCTTATTCTCGAACAGGAACTAGATCATTGGGTGAATTACATCAATCGGACGGATCAAGACCCCTTACTTCAAACCGCAATTGCACACGCACAATTCGAAATAATTCATCCATTCAAAGATGGTAATGGGCGAATTGGTCGAATGCTTATTCCACTTATACTATATAAACGTAACGCGTTGTCGAGACCAATGTTTTATATGTCTGAATATTTGGAGAGTCATCGCCAAGAATATTACGACTGTCTCTTGGCTATCACTGGCAATCAGGACTGGGAGGGATGGCTCAATTTTTTTCTATCTGGCCTTATCTCACAAGCGGAGGACAATCTTCAAAAGGTAAAAGGGATTCGTGACTTGTATGACGCTACACAACGAAAAATTATCGAAATTACCCATTCACAATATTCAATGGCCACGGTCGATGCATTTTTTAAACAGCCAATCCTCTCAGGGACAGCATTCGCTAAATCTGCAGGCTTCAACAATCGGGTGACTGCCAATAACATGTTAAAGCAATTGGAAGCCGAAAACGTCATAAAACGTATCAAAGATGGCTCTGGAAGAACCCCAGCAGTTTATGCATTACCTGAATTGATAAATTTGGCTGAGGGGCGTCAGATTTTTAACTAGGTTGGAATGAGGGCTTACAATTTTGCACCAGAACCCCCGCAAAAAATTTCACCCCTCCACACAAAACTTTCAATTGTGGCACTTGCGCCCTCCCGGCTTAACCGCAGCCATGAAAATAGGATTTATCGGGCTGGGTAATGTCGGTGGGAAGCTGGCGGGGAGCTTGCTTCGCAACGGGCATGATGTGATCGTTCGCGATCTCGATATCGCATTGGTGGCCGACTATGTGGCGCGCGGTGCGGTTTCGGCGGCGTCTCCCAAAGAGCTCGGCGAGGCGGTTGATCTGATCATCACCTGCCTGCCCTCCCCCGCTGCGAGCGCCGCCGTCGCCGAAGGAGCGGACGGCTTCCTCCAGGTGATGCGGCACGGGCAGGTGTGGCTCGAAATGAGCACCACCGATCATAGCGAAGTCATCCGGCTCGGTGCGGCTGTTGAGGCACGCGGCGCGATGATGATGGAATGCCCGGTCTCTGGCGGCTGTCACCGCGCAGACACCGGCAACATCGCGATCTTTGCCGGGGGCAGTCGGGAAGCGTTTGAGTTCGTGCTGCCGGTGCTCACCACGATGGGCCGACGCATCCTCCACACCGGCGCGCTTGGCACCGCGTCGCAGCTCAAGGTGATGACCAACTTTCTCTGCACCGTGCACCTTGTCGCGCTCGCCGAGGCACTGACGGTGTGCAAGGCGGCAGGGATGGACATGAACACCACCTATGAGGCGATCCGGATTTCGTCGGGTAACAGCTTCGTGCATGAAACCGAGAGCCAGGTGATCCTGAACGGCAGCCGCGATATCAACTTCACGATGGATCTGGTGAGCAAGGATGTTGGCCTGTTTGACAAGATCGCGCGCGATCATCAGGTGCCGGTTGAGCTATCGCCGCTGATCGTCAACATCTTCAAGGACGCAGAGGCGCGGTTCGGCCCGCGTGAGCATTCGCCCAACATCATCCGCCGTTATGAGGAACCATTGGGGATAAAGGTGCTCGGCACGGGCTTCCCGGCGGATATGGTCGATGATGAACCTGAGGAGCGGGGATATGAGGTTGTGCCCAAACGTTGATCAAACCCCACGCAAAACCGCCAAATCGATTTTAAGCCGTTTTAAAGCCCCTCTGAGGGCCTTCGCGCGCCTTTGGCTACCCCGGTAGCCAAACCCTCCGTCGAGGCGCTGTAGCATGGCAAAAATCGCATTTTAGAACCCATTTGGCACGTACCTGTCTCCCTACCCTGTTGCGGCGGCGTGACCGGCCACCCAATCCATGAAGGTGCGCACCCGGACATTCTCCTTCATATCCTTGCGACAGATCAGGCCCCATTCGCCGGGGCAGATCGCGCTATGATCGACCGGCTTGACCAAGCGACCACTCGCCAAATCAGAATCGACAAACGGCCCGTTGACGAGCGCAATCGCCTCCCCGTCCAGCGCCATTTCCAATGCCACTGCCAGCGTATCGACGACCATATGCGGCGACGCGGGATCAAATTCGTTGCCGGTTGAGGCAAACCACGTCTCCCAATGCCGCACCTCGGTATAGATGGCGACAAGCGGCTGGCTCAGCAGATCGGCGGGTGTTCGGTCCGCCCCCATCTTCGCGGCAAGCGCGGGGCTGCACACGGGAAACAGGCTATATTCGAACAGCGGCACCCAGTGATATTTGCCCGGATCAGGCGCGGCCTCACAGTAGACCAGCCCGACATCGGCGTGCACTTCATCAAACTCCCATTCAACCGCGCAGGTGCTGAGCGTGAGTTTGACCTTCGGGTTTTCTGCCAAAAACAGCGGCACCCGCTTGGCCAGCCAGCGGATCGACGCGGTGACATAGGTCTGCACCCGCAGCGGCTTATCAAGCGCATTGCGGTGCACCGCCTCCACCCCTTCAATCAGCGATTCAAACGCCGCGCGGACATAGGGGTAAAGCACGCGGCCTTCCTCGGTCGAAATGATATGCCGCCCATTTTGCGCAAACAACTGCACGCCCAGCGCATCCTCGATCAGCTGCACCTGATGACTGACGGCGGGGTGAGTGAGGCACAATTCATCGGCAGCATCGCGGATAGATTGGCGGCGGGTGGCGGCCTCAAACCCCTTAAGCGCCTTGAGCGGGGGAAGCTGCCGGAGATCGATCTTGTCATGCATGGGGCGAGTGTATGGAGGTTTGGCGTGGGTGCAACTGGTAAATTTTATTTGGGTGTGTGGGATGGGTTTTCGTCACGTATAAGACCGTCTAGCATACAAACTGCAATTTTCTGGATTACATTTCACGCTGACGTTATAAGAGTATGTAAATGAGCAACCCAGCATTTGGACTAGGAG
>JBJOLA010000199.1:0-4352 GCA_046045815.1 Pseudomonadota bacterium | reverse complement strand
CGCGCGAACCGCCGCGATCCCTTCTTCATCAAGCCCGCAGGCGGCGCAGACATTTGCAACATTCCCGTGCCCATCCGCAAAGCGCCGTGAACAGCACCCTCTGTGTCCTTTTTGCAACGCAGCATTTTTACTTTGCGCCGAGCATCATAACTGACTCGCATGTCATCAACCCGCAATATAAGTTCGCGACACGGATCAAGAACGGCAGCTTCACGCGCCGATTCGTCGACCGGTTCACCGAGTAAAGGGGTAAAGCATCATGAGACATCAGTTTTTCGCAGGCGCAGCATTGGCTGCGCTCTTGGCTCCCTCTGCTGTTTATGCGCAAGAGGTAAGTTCAACGATTGGCGGCACCATCATCAGCAAAGCCGGAACACCCGTAAGCGGCGCGAAGGTGGTTATCGTCCACGTGCCAACCGGAACGCGCGCGACGGCGACGACATCGGCTGATGGCCAGTTTGAAGCACGCGGCCTCCGCGTCGGTGGTCCTTACACGGTGACAATCTCAGCAGACAATTTCCAAGGCCAGACCATTCAGGACATCTCGATGGGTGCGGGCGACAAATTCTCGCTCAACGCTGAGCTTGAAACCGCAACCGATGGCAACACGATCGTCGTGACGGCAAGCCGCCTCAAACGCTCAGGAATTTTGACAACCGGATCGGAAACGACCGTGTCGGCCATCGAGATTGCGTCGGTCGCGTCGGCAAGCCGAGATTTGCGTGACGTGGCACGGCGCGATCCGTTGACATCGTTCGATCCCTCAAATCGTTCACTCTCGATTGGCGGTCAGCAAGCGCGCAGCAACCGCTTCACAATTGACGGCGTTCAGGTGCAGGATGATTTTGGCCTGAATCAAGGCGGTCTGCCGTCACTGCGCGGCATCGTCTCACTCGAAGCCATTGGTCAGTTTTCGGTGAAGACGGCACCATTTGATGTAAGCCAAGGCAATTTTACCGGCGGCACGCTCGATGCTGTGTTGAAATCCGGCGCGAATGAATATCATGCGGCGGGCTATTATCAGATCGGAGGCAAGGGCCTTACTGGACGTAATGTCCGCGGGACTTTGGCAGCGCAGGCACTCCCTTTTCGTGATTGGGGAGGGTTCATCTCCGGCCCGATCATCAAAGATAAATTGTTCCTTGCACTAAACTATGAGCGACTGTCGGAAAGCAGTCCGATTATCACGGCTGGGATCGGTGGCGAAGGGGCAGCAAATGCCGTTCCCAACATTGGCGGGACATTGACTTCTGCTGATGACCGACCGCTGATCGATGCCATCCGCGCGACGTTTAATTCACGTTACAAATATGATCCTCTCAATACATTTGTTCAGGCAGCCGAACGGGATCGCAAAATTTCGGGCAAACTTGACTGGAACATTGCCGATGGCCAGCGCCTGAGTGTCACCTATATCAACCACTTCAACTCTGTCCCTTCACCAGGCGGTGGATCAAGCAATTCTGCTTCAGCACCCAATCTTGGATTGCAGTCCAACAGTTACGAAGCGACGGAAGCCACGAAGGTCTATACCGGTCAGCTCAATTCAAAATGGTCCGATGGATTCTCAACTGAAGTCCGGGTTAGCTACCGTGACTATGTGCGCGGCCAAGTTGGCTACAATGACAAAGGCTTTGCGGAATTCCAGATTTGCTCTGAGCCCGGATCGGTAATCACCGCATCTGGGATTATTCCTGTCAATACTGCCGTCAATTGCGGGCTTGATGCAACGGTGCGCGGCGGCACTGATACATTCCGCCATTCTAACGCACTTTCAACCAACAATCTCAATGGTCAGTTTATCGCGAGGTTCCGTTCCGGGGATCACCGGATCAAACTTGCGCTCGAGGCATCGCGCCAACGCGTCAACAATATATTTGTGCCCCAATCACGCGGCATTTTCTACTTTGATTCGGTAGCCGATTTTAACACTGGCACCGCCAACAGGGTTCAGTTCACAAACGCTTTGACGGGAAATCCCGCGACCGGCGCTGCTTCAATTTTCTCGCTAAACTATTACTCGCTTGGGTTGCAGGACGAATGGCAAATCACGCCAAACCTCACGATTTTAGGGGGATACCGTTATGACATCTATCAGGAAAAAGCGGATGACGTCGCGAATAATCGGTTCTTTGCGGCCCGCTATCCTGGCCTGACCAACACTGCGAACCTCAACAATCGCGCCTCGTTTCAGCCGCGCCTTGGCATCAACTGGAAGCCAACGGACCGTTTGAAAATCTCGGGCGGGGCCGGCATTTTCAGCGGCGGCGTGCCGTTGGTACTTTATTCAAACAGCTTTGCTAATGATGGTACTCGTTTGAACACGATCGACCTTCGCCGTTCATTTAACGCTGCGGGCACTCCGACGGGTTTGTTCACTGATGCAAACAATGCCGCCGCCAACGGGACAGCGTTAATTACAACCGTGGGCGCTGCGGCGCTCAATAACGTCAACGGAACTGACCTTCAAACCAACCCAGTGGTAAACAGCTATTTGAGCACCAACGTCGGATCGCTGGCAAACGCAACGACCAACTCACTTGATCCAAATTTCCGGGTCAATTCGATTTGGCGGTTGAACCTCAACACAGAATATAAGGCCAATCTTGGCCCGCTGGGCGATGACTGGCTACTGCGCTTTGACGTTGCGGCGTCGTTGACCCGGAGTGGATATGTTTTCACCGATCTCCGCGCCATCGCCAATGGCACGTTGCCCGATGGCCGCCCCCGCTATGCCGGTATCGGCAACAGCGCAGGCAATGATTTGCGTTTAACCAATACTGATCGCGGCTTTGGCGTCATCCTTGCCCTGGGCGTGTCAAAGGATTGGTCGAATGGCCTCAGCTTCAATGCGGCTTACACGCGATCGCGCATTCGGGACGTCAATTCAAACGTCAATAATACCACCGCAAACGGCGGTTACGGGGTCGTTGTTCGTGACCCCAACAACGCAGAACTTGGCCGGTCTTCCCTTGAGATCGCCGATCAAGGACGCTTGGAAATATCATATCGTCATTCCTTCTACGAAGATTATGAGACGAACTTCTCGATCTTTGGCTCCGTTCGAGCTGGGCGTCCGTTTAGTTACACGTTTAGCGATGCGAATACGTCTGGCCGTGGCAGCGTCTTCGGGACAACGAGTGGCGGGCGTTACCAAGTTTATGTGCCGAGCGTCGCCAGTCTTGTGGTGCCGACGACCGCAGGATCATTCACCACGCAACTCGATCCGGTGGTACAATTCAGCGGCACATCCGTACAGCTTCAGGCCTTCAAGGACTTCATTCTGAATTCCCCACTTGCAGCGGAACAAGGTAAGATCGCATCACGCGGCACAGGTCGAAATCCGACTTTCGCTCAGGTCGATCTTCATTTCAGTCAGCAAATCCCTACCTTTGTTGGAAAGAGCCGGATAACCGTTTTTGCTGACATGGAGAATTTTCTGAATATGCTGGATGACAAATTTGCTTTCCGTCAGTTTGGCGATGCCGTACCAGTGGTCAGCGTTCAATGCCTAGATGCTGGTGGAGCACTCGTTGCTTCATTGGCGACGAAGTGTTCGAGCTATCGCTATTCCAGCTTTACTGCGCCAACCATTGCGACGTTCCAAAAACAGTCGCTCTGGACGATGCGCTTAGGCGTTCGGTTCGACTTCTAGTCAGTCACACACACTCAAAAGAAGACGCCGTTCCTCACCCGAGGGACGGCGTTTTCTTTTGAGCTTCAAGCCGTCTCCATCGCCTTTTTGTAGATGCTGTTCATCGGCTTTTCGAACAATCGCATCACCATTGGCTCAAAGAAACTGAGCGGCGCGCTGTCGTAATTCGGGTCAAATGCGGGGCAATCATATTTGTCGATGAAGTCGATGCAGGCCTGTGCGTGCGGGCTCGACATGAACTGATCGCGCAGGTTGCGGTCGAGGCCCAGATGGTGGAAAAAATTATAGCCCTGAAAAATGCCGTGATGCGCGGTGATCCAGTGCAGCTCTTCGCTGACGAACGGTTTGATCACTGCGGCGGCAATGTCAGCATGATTATACGCGCCCAGAATATCGCCGATGTCATGAATCAACGCCATCACAACATAGGCCTCATCCCGGCCATCCTTGTGGGCGCGGGTCGCGGTTTGCAGGCAATGTTCGAGCCGGTCCACCGCAAAGCCACCGCAATCACCCTCCAACAGGCGGAGATGCTCTAGTACCCGTGTGCCGCCCGCCTTCGAATGCGGCACCAGGTGGGTCATGATCGCGGCCCAATCCTCTTGGGTGCTTTGCGCCATGTCATGAAACTGCGCCTGCGGAAGGTCCATATCGGCCATCATCTCTCTCCTTATGTTTGACCCGAACATAGACGCGT
>JBJOLA010000350.1:0-8094 GCA_046045815.1 Pseudomonadota bacterium | reverse complement strand
CACCCACCAGTCTTTGAGACAAGGCCGGCAGGAATGCCATGAACAGGTGCGATTCGAGCATCGCTGCGCCGGGGAAGTTTGCAACAACCAGCTCCCCTGCCGCCATCACGTCGATCAGCCCCGCCACGCCAACGGTCGACCGCGAATCGAGTGTCAGCGGATCCAGCAACCGCGCGTCCATCCGCTGCCACAGCGCATCGACGCGCTTCATGCCTTCCACGGTGCGGAGATAGAGTCGATCATCACGCACCGTTAAATCAGCGCCCTCCACCAGCGGCAGCCCGAGATAGCGCGCGAGATGGGCTTGTTCGGGATAGCTTTGGTTCAGTCGTCCCGGCGTCAAAAGGGCAATCCGCGGATCGCTGCGCTGGCACGATGCCGCAATCCCGCTACGCAAATCGGCAAAGAAAGGTGCCAGCCGGGCGATGTTCAGTTGCTTGGAAAGGCCGCCGAGTACGTTTGACACGGCAAGCCGGTTTTCCAGCGCGTAGCCCGCGCCGGCAGGCGATCGGGTATGGTCCGCCAGCACCCGCCACTCACCGTCCGGGCCACGACCGAGGTCTGCGGCATAAACATGGAGATAGTGCCCCCCAGGTGGCGCAATGCCGACCATTGATCGTAAATAATGCGGGCACCCGGTCAGCACCGAAGCGGGAAGCGTGCCAGACTTCACCAGCTGCTGTGATCCGTAAAGATCAGCGAGGAGCATTTCGGCAAGCTCTGCGCGCTGCATGACGCCGGCCGCGATCCCGTCCCATTCTCCCTCATCAATCAACAACGGCAAAGGCGAAACCGGCCATTGTCGCGCCAGTAGTTCGCCGGGCAGACGGTAACTCGTGCCGATTTCGTCAACCTGTTGGCGGACGCGTTCGCTCGTTCGGGCGATGTCACCTTCACCCGCATCCAGCATCGCTTCCAGCGCAATATCCCAAGGCCCTGGTTCAGCCGCGCTGCGCAACACATCGCCCTGCCCCGCGCTGGAAACATATTGGGATCGCAGATCATCAGCCATGCCGATGCTTGACCACAATCTCCGTGCTCGAGCAAGCGGTGCTCGACTTGGGGCGCCCGGCTGGTTAGGGGAACGACATGGTCGCTGATCCTTTTTCCTTGTTCGAAGAGTGGTACGCCGAAGCGCGTACCCAAGAGCTGAACGATCCGGGCGCGATGGCGCTCGCGACGACAAATGCGGACGGCCAGCCATCGGTGCGAATGGTGCTCTTGAAAGGACATAGCCCTGACGGGTTCATTTTTTACACCAATCAGGAAAGCCGCAAGGCCGAACAGATTGCCGAACGCCCCTTTGCCGCGCTGCTGTTTCATTGGAAATCAATCCGACGCCAAGTGCGGATTGAGGGACAGGTGCACACGGTGGACGCGGCAACTGCTGACGCCTATTTCGCAACGCGGGGCCGAAACTCTCAACTTGGGGCCTGGGCGTCCGATCAATCCCGCCCGCTCGATTGCCGTGCCACGTTCGAAGCGCGCTTTGCCGAAATGACCGCGCGCTTTGCAGGATTGGACGTTCCCCGCCCCCCGCATTGGTCCGGCTATCTCATCTGGCCAAACCGCATCGAATTCTGGCAAGACCGTGAACATCGCCTCCACGAACGACGCTTGTTCACCCGCAACGGTGACAGCTGGGACGAAGGAATGCTGTATCCATGAGCGCGCACGATCATCACGGGCATGACCATAGCCAGCACAATCAGGCACGAGGATCGCTCACACAGCGCGCGGCGATTGCCAGCGTTTCAATGGCCCTGTTCCTGCTCGGCCTCAAGGCATGGGCGGCGTATGAAACCGGATCAGTATCCATGCTTGGTTCGCTCGCCGATACCGGGCTGGACATCATCGCCTCATTGGTGACGTTGTTTAGCGTCCGGCTTGCCGCGCAACCGGCGGACAAGGATCACCGCTTCGGGCACGGCAAGGCAGAAGCTTTGGCAGCTTTGTTCCAGACCGGGATCATCTCCGCATCTGCGCTCGCGATCGGGTGGCGCGGCATCACGACTTTCGGTCATGATCAAGCGCCGGAGCATCCAGGGTTGGGAATTGGGGTGTCGCTCGTCGCCATCGTGCTGACCTTTGCGCTCATCACCTATCAGCGGTTCGTGGTGAAGAAAACGGGATCGGTCGCGATCCATGCCGATCATGTCCACTATGCCAGTGATCTGATGCTCAACGCCTCAGTGATTGTCGCGCTTGTCCTCGATTCGATGCTCCACATTCGCGGCGCTGATCCGCTGTTCGGTGTGCTGATCGCGGGTTGGTTGATCTGGCATGCGCGCGACGTTGCCTCAACCGCGATTGATCAGTTGATGGACAAAGAATGGCCGATGGAAAAGCGCGAACGTTTCCTGGAAGTTGCGCAGCGCCATCCCGAACTCAAAGGCATACATGATATGCGGACGCGGACCAGCGGTGCGCACGATTTCGTTCAGTTTCACGTCTGGGTCGATCCCCAAATGACCGTTGCCAACGCCCACCGGGTGATGGACGAGGTGGAGGCGCAGTTGATGGCGGAATTCCCGGGCACTGAGGTGTTGATCCATCCAGACCCGGAAGGCCACCGTGACGAGCCTCATCATAGTCAGTCGTAAACGAAGGGTAGAAAATCCAAGGCGGCTAGAGCAAAGCCTTGCCCTGATCGCGCAGTTCGAGGCCCGCGGTTAACAAAGGGGTGGTCGCATTCGCAAAGGCACCGGGCGGCATGCCGGCAAAGCGCCAGAATTCGCGATTGAGATGCGATTGATCAAAATAGCGCAAACCCGCTAGCTCTTCCTCGTTCGGGGTCGAAAACCCACGAATCGCCGTGGCCATGTCGAGGAAGCGACTCCGGCGGAGAACCGTCTTTGGGGTAATTCCAAAACTTTCTAGGCAGCGTCGTTCCAGCTGGCGGACCGACATGCCCAGTTGCGCGGCGGCATCAAGGATCTTGGTCGTGCTATCAATGCGCGCGATACGTTCAAATTCGGCGATCTGCTCATCGGTTTTGCGGTGGCCGATATGATTGAGCTGCGCAGTAATCGCCCGCTCCATTGCGGCAACAATCTCAGCGTCTTCAGTTGCGGATAGCAATTCAGCGGTCATGCGTGTGGCAATATCGCCCCACACATCGGCGAGAGGAACAATGGAATCAGCATATGTCTCTGCGCTTTTGCTGAACAATGCTTTCCAGCCGCTCGGGCGGATCGCAAAGCCCAACACCGTGAAGGAACCTTTCACACGCACCCGAACGGGCCGGCTATTCCCGCCAAACAGCAAGGTTGAATCTGCCCCGGTCCAGACTCCAGGCGCTGTTTCACGCGCCCAATCACCGCGTAGCAATATCCGGACGAACGCCGTTTCAGACAGCAAACTGTCCGTGATTTCATAGTCTTGCGGTAGATCAGCCGCGAACACATAGTGCCGCCGGATAAATGGAGACAACTCAGGTGATGGGGCAAAGGTGCGCGACAAAAGCAAAAACGGTCCCCCCGAAATCAACAGCTTAGGCTTCTATACGTGCGTGCGCATTTGACAAGATGGGATCGGTCGCTTTTGGCGGAGACAAATGTCGGGCCGTTTACACAGTCCAAGCCGCCCCCTACAGCGACACCGGCAAGAGAATGGAGCCTGACATGAAGCTGGTGAATGGAGCATGGAAATTGCTCGTGGGCGTAAAGGACGGTCTCGTCCTGCTGTTCATGCTGCTGTTTTTTGGCGGGCTCTATGCACTATTGAATGCCAGCCCCAATCCGGGCGATGCACGCAAAGGATCATTGCTCCTCAAGTTCGACGGGCCAATTGTCGAACAGCCTGAAACGGCAAGCCCACAAGATTTGCTGACGGGCAGCGTGCCTTCCGCGCATGAATATCGGCTGCGCGATGTGGTTCACGTCCTTGAAACCGCCGCTAGGGACGATGACGTCAAAACTGTTGTGCTTGATCTTGAAGGTTTTGGCGGTGGTGGCCAAGTGGCGCTCGGCCGGGTTGGCGCGGCGCTTGATCAAGTTAAAGCCGCCAAAAAGCCTGTGCTGGTTTTTGCTTCTGTGTTTAGCGATGATGGTTATCAACTCGCCGCTCATGGATCGGAGGTGTGGCTGGACCCACTTGGCGGCGCGCTGTTCGCCGGGCCGGGCGGATCACGGCTCTATTATAAGGGCTTGATCGACCGGCTTGGCGCGAATGTGCATGTGTACCGCGTCGGCAAATATAAGAGCTTTGTTGAGCCTTACACCCGGAGCGAACAATCCCCCGAGGCGCGCGTTGCCAATCAAGCTTTGGTCGATACCTTATGGTCCAATTGGAAAGATGGGGTCATCAAGGCGCGTCCCAAAGCCAAGCTAGATAGGTTGATCGCCGATCCTGCGGCGGTTGTCGCCGCAAGTGGTGGCAGCCTGTCCAAAGCGGCGCTTGCTGCTGGGCTTGTGGACAAGCTTGGTGATGCGACAGCCTTTGGAAAGAATGTGGCATCGATCGCCGGCAGCGACTCACACGATCCGGCGGGAAGCTTCAATCATTACGGCTTTGATGACTATCTCGCCGCCAACCCGCCGTCCACACGCGGCGAAAAGATTGGAATCATTACCGTCGCGGGTGACATTGTGGACGGTGAAGCTGCGCCGGGAACCGCCGGAGGCGATACGATTGCCAAGCTGATCCGCGAAGGCTTGGCCGAAAAGTCCCTGAAAGCGCTTGTAGTCCGCGTTGATTCGCCGGGCGGCTCGGTTACGGCCTCCGAGAAAATCAGGCTTGCGGTGCTCGAGGCCAAGTCCAAAGGGCTGCCCGTCATTGTATCGATGGGCAATGTTGCAGCGTCGGGCGGCTATTGGGTCTCAACTGCCGGAGACAAGGTGTTTGCCGAACCGTCGACGATCACCGGATCAATCGGCGTGTTTGGCATATTCCCCACGTTTGAAAAAACGCTCGCACGCTACGGGGTGACAGTTGACGGTGTGAAGACGACGCCGCTTTCGGGCCAGCCCGATCTGATTGGCGGCACCAATCCAACCGCCGACACGGTGATGCAGGCGGGGATCGAAGACATATATGGTCGCTTCCTTGGGCTGGTGGCGGCTGCGCGCAAAATGCCAGTCGAAAAAGTCAACGACATCGCTCAGGGTCGTGTGTGGGATGGGGGTGCCGCCCGCCAGCTCGGTCTGGTGGATGCGTTTGGCTCGCTAGACGACGCCGTCGCTGAGGCGGCAAAACGAGCCAATATTGCACCCGATGACGTCAACCGCGTCTATCTTGAGCCAAAAGAAGAGTGGCTGACCAGCTTCATTCCAAACATGGTCGGCGCCAGATCGGCACCCGCTGCTGACATTTTCACCCGTGCGATCCGCCACCAGCAAGCACTTGTCGCAACCGGGCTTGCGGACGCCGAGACGATGCTTACAGGACCTGTCATTCAGGCCCGGTGCCTTGAATGTAGCACCGTTCCCCACGCCCGCACCCAGTCCAGCTTTTTCACCCTCCTCAAAATCAGGCTTTTTTCATGATCAATATTCGCCCTGCCACCCCGGATGACGCCGCCGCCATTGCAGGCATTTACGGCCCTTACGTTGCAACCAACGCCGTATCCTTTGAATCGAAAGCACCGACGGCGCGCGAGATGAAGGCGCGCATCACCGCGAGTGGTGACCTCTATCCTTGGCTGGTCGCGGCTGACGAGGACGCCGATGTTGTCCTCGGCTATGCCTATGCCAAGCCGTTCCGGTCGAGCCCATCCTACCGTTTCTCCGTGGAGACTGCCGTCTATGCTGCAGGCGAGTTGGAAGGCAAAGGCATTCGCCGATCATTGCTCTTAAGCTTGCTAGAGACGCTCACCGCACAAAATTACACCCAGGCAATTTGCACGTTGATGACACCCAACGACAAGCTGATCCAGCTCTATGAAGCCGCCGGATTTCGCCGTGCGGGCCAGTGGCGCGAAGTCTGCCTCAAGAATGATCAATGGGCCGATATCGGTTTGTGGCAACGCTCCCTCGCCGAAGCAGGCAGCCCACCCGATGAAATCAAGCCGGTCGCCGAGGTCGGCGTCATCCGCGCTTGAGGATAGCGGAGGGGCGGCCCTTGTGAACGTTCGTCACGCAAACGTCCGTATTATAAACCAATAGCTCGCAACGCTACCGACGACATAAGCCGCAGCGACTTGGGCAGGGCGGAGCGCCGGCAGCGAGATGCGGCGGATGAGCGCCAGCACTGCCATCCCTGCACCGACGATGATCAACTGGCCCGCCTCAACGCCGAGGTTGAAAGTGAGAAGGGCCATCGGCACCTCGCCTTTCGGCAGGCCAATCTCCGCCAGTGCGCCCGCAAAGCCGAAGCCGTGGAGCAGGCCGAACAGGAACGCCACGATCCAGGGGATGCGTTCGGACAAGCGGGGTGTCGCGGCATCGCGCTTCACAATCTCAACCGCGAGGAACATGATCGACAGCGCGATACCGCTTTCCACGGGCGCGCGCGGCAGGCTGATCAGGCCGAGGGTGGTGGCGATCAGGGTGAGGCTGTGCGCCGCAGTAAAGGCCGTCACCGCCTTCGCAATCCGCCACCCACCGCTGAGCAGTAGCACGAGGGCCAGCACGAACAGCAGATGATCATAGCCGGTGAGGATGTGCTTCACCCCCAGCTGGAAATAGGTCGCGGCGACGTTGGTTTGCGGCACCTCCGCCGCGACGCGGGTCATCGGTGTCGCAGCGGTGAGGCGCGCGGCTTGAACCGGCTTGCCCAGCGGCGCAATCCGGACGAGCGCGTCGGTCTGGAGTGTATCGAGGCCGGTGAGGCCCACCTGCTTGCCAATCAAGCCTGCGGGACACGACAGCACCCACCGCGTCGTCAGCGCACCATAAGCTCGGTCCATACTGGTCAGGCTGGGCGAACATCCGCCGGGCACAACCGGCGTCGCGCGTGCGGCCAACCCGCCAATGATCGGGGCCCTCCAAACCATCTGCCACTGTGTCCTGCTAGTCTGGGTGAGTTCGAGATAGCCGGGACGCAGATCATCGGCCCAAGCGGGGGTTGCGAAGAGCAGCAGCAGTGCAATCAGCCACTTCATCGCGGCCGTTCAATCCGCACGTCATAGCCGTCGAGCAGTGCCTGATAGGCCGCAACCTCGCGCGCTTTGCCGGTTTCGGCGCGCCAATCATTTTCGGCCTGTTGGCGGACTTCAGAAAGCAGGGCCTTATGCGCAGACACCGCCGCGCGGAGCCGAACGATATGCTGTCCAAACCCCGATTCCACCGGGCCTGACCAGACCCCCAACGGCAGCGTCGCCAGGGCGGCCGCAAAGCCCTCGCCGAACGTGCGATTGATCTCGGTGGCGGACGCCTTGTCGATCGCATTTGGTAGTGGCACCGCCGGACGGGGCAGCGCCGTCTTCCCGTTCTGTCTATAATCTGCCAGCCAACGGGCAACTGTCGCGGCGTCCGCGTCGCCCACATAGGCCTGATCAAAAGATAGCAATGGATCGGCCAGATAGCGTGCGGGATGCGTATCCATCCATTTCTGCAGCGTCGCATCATCGGGTGTGGTCGTCTCAGTTTGCGCCACCGCCAGCGTTTCCATCTTGGTGCGCAATCGGCGGCGGATCACCGGATCATTGTCACCCAGGCCGAGCCGGATCGCCTCACGCGCATAGACTTCCTCCTTGATATAGTCGCGGATCAGCCCGTCAATTTCGGATGGCGTCGGCGGGCGCTGCCAGCTCTGAGACCAAATGGCGGCAAGCTGCTTTACCTGCGCCTCGCTCACCACGATCCGCCGCTCAGCAGGATCGACCACCGTACCCCGCCACGCATTGAAACCAAAAAGCGCGGCTCCCGCGATCAGGAAATGGACGAGTGGTTCTCTCAGCAGCGCGCGCAATCGGTCCGTCAGGATATATCTCCGGCCTGGTTGATTTTGGGTCTCCTCGATTGGCACGGAATGAGATTAGGTTTACACACTCCGCTTTTGGTGAGGAGCGGATGAGCCTATCTCATCCTAATTAGAGCATAGTGCAATAAATGTGAATCGTCATTGCGAGCGAAGCGCGGCAATCCAGCGGCACCAGAGTCTGGATTGCCGCGCTTCGCTCGCAATGACGGGTGGCGCAGATTTAACGCAAAA
>JBJOLA010000313.1:0-5356 GCA_046045815.1 Pseudomonadota bacterium | reverse complement strand
GTGTTCACCGCCTGCAAACTCTATCCCGCGCACGCGACAACGGGTTCGGCCCATGGCGTCACCGACATTGCCCATATCCGCGTCGCGCTTAATCGGATGGAAAAGATCGGGATGCCGCTGCTTATCCACGGTGAGGTGACCGACGGCGATGTTGATATTTTTGATCGGGAGGCGGTGTTTATCGACCGCACCCTCTCTGGCCTCGTCCGCGATATGGCAGGGCTGAAGATCGTGTTCGAACATATTACGACAGCTGATGCCGCAGACTTTGTATTGGCCAATGGCTCCAATGTCGCGGCGACGATCACGCCGCAGCATCTCCATATCAACCGCAACGCGATGTTCGCAGGTGGCATCCGTCCGCATGCCTACTGCCTGCCGGTCGCCAAGCGAGAGCGCCACCGTATCGCGCTCCGGGCTGCGGCTACGTCGGGGTCTCCGAAATTCTTCTTGGGCACAGACAGCGCGCCGCACAGCGTCGGTGCCAAGGAGGCGGCCTGCGGCTGCGCTGGTATTTTCAACGCACCCTTTGCACTCGAAAGTTACGCCGCTGTGTTTGATGAAGAAGGCGCGCTCGACCAATTGTCAGGTTTTGCGTCGGAACATGGCCCCATATTCTATGGGTTGCCCCTAAACGCCGGAACGGTCACGTTGGCACGCGGCGGGGTGACGGTGCCCGACACGGTTTCTGCAGGCGGAGCAGCCATCGTTCCGTTTCATGCCGGGGAGCAACTTAGCTGGCGTTTGGCATAAGCGAATAGCGCTGGCGAAGCAGGATGTGCCGCACTAAGACAGCGTCATGATCCTCCGCATCCCGCGCGTCCTGCGTTCCGCCCTCATCCTCTTCACCAGTCTCGGCCTGATTGCCCCTGCATTTGGGCAAACTACAAAGGCGGCACTGGTTAACGCGCCAAACGCCGCCAAGCCGCTGCCGTGGCTGTATAAAGGCAGCGATATTCCGCCCGATCCCAACTGGACGTTCGGCGTGCTACCCAACGGGCTGCGCTATGCCGTGCGCCGTTCTGGCGTGCCGCCGCATCAGGTGTCGATCCGGGTGGATATTGAGGCAGGCGCGCTCAACGAACAACCAACGGAACTCGGTTATGCTCATTTCATGGAGCATCTGAGCTTCCGTGGATCGCGCTTTGTGGCCGACGGTGAGGCGAAGCGGGTCTGGCAAAGGCTCGGCGCAACCTTTGGCAGTGATACCAACGCGTCCACCACCTACACCCAGACCATCTACAAGCTCGATCTGCCTTCCGCCACGCGTGACGGGCTGGATGAAAGCGTCAAGATATTGTCCGGCATGATGGCCGCGCCATCGATGTCGACCAATGAGGTCGATACCGAACGGCGGACCGTCCTTGCCGAAGCGCGCGAATCCAATGGCCCGCAGGTCAAGGTGGGTGACGCCAGCCGCAAGCTGTTTTTCGCGGGGCAGTTGATCGGCGTGAGGTCTCCCATCGGGACCACGGAAACCTTGAATGCTGCAACTGCGGCGACGATGCGCGCGTTCCATGATCGGTGGTATCGCCCCGAACGCGCCGTTGTCGTGATTTCGGGCGACGCTGATCCCGCGATTTTTGAAGCGCTGGTCGTCAAATATTTTTCCGATTGGAAAGGCATCGGTGCCACGCCTGCCGATCCAGATTTTGGCAAGCCGCTGGTGGGCACCCCCGCCAGCGCAGTGGTGACAGAACCCGGGCTGCCGCTGATCCTCAGCATGGCAACGCTGCGGCCTTGGTTCCAGAAGAATGACACGATCGCTTACAATCAGGGCAAGCTGATCGACTTAGTGGCAATCCGTCTGATCAACCGCAGACTCGAACAGCGGGCGCGGGCCGGTGGCAGTTTCCTCCAGGCTGACGTTAATCAAGATGATGTTTCCCGGTCGGTTGATGGCACCTTCATTCAGGTTGTGCCCGTGGGCAGCAATTGGAAGGCGGCACTGAATGATGTCCGCAGCGTCATCGCCGATGCGCTTGTCAACCCGAGCGCACAGTCTGAAATTGACCGTGAAGCAGGGGAATTCATTTCAAGCCTTCAAGTTGGCGTCGAAACGCAACGCACAGAAGCCGCAGCCAAGCAGGCTGATGATTTGATCGAGGCGGTCAACATCCGCGAAACAGTCGCGACGGCTCAAGTCGCGCTCGACGTGTTCGGGGGGATAAAGGAAAAGATCACACCCGCTGCAATCCTTGAATCGACCAAACGCTTGTTCAACGGTGTCGGCCCGCGCGCCATCCTGACCAGCCCAACCGCTCTGCCGGGCGCGGCGGCTGAGCTTGCTTCAGCCATCGTCGCACCGGTCAAGGCGTTGACATCCCAGAGCACAGCTGCGGTCAAATTTGATCAACTGCCCATGCCCGGGGCGCCGGGCACCGTGGCGCACCGCACACCAATCCCCGGTTTGGATATGGAAATCGTCGAGTTCGCAAACGGCGTGAAACTGATGCTGTTCGCCAACCCAGCTGAATCCGGGAAAATCTATGTCTCAGCCCGGTTTGGCAATGGGATGAAGGCCATTCCAAAGGACCGGACAACGCCGATTTGGGCGGCCTCCACCGCCTTGATCGCCGGGGGTGTCGGCCCGTTTGATCAGAATGATCTCGACCGGTTGACCAGTGGGCGAAAAATTGGCCTTGGCTTTAGTGTTGCCGATGATGCGTTCGTCCTCTCTGGCCAGACCCGCAGTGCCGATTTGCGTGATCAGCTGCGATTGATGGTCGCGCAGTTGACCGCGCCGCGCTGGGATCCAGCACCAATCAATCGCGCGCGCGCGTCGTTCCTGACGGGATATGACACGATTGAATCGGCGCCTCAGGCTGTGCTGTCACGCGATCTCGGGGGGCTTTTACACGGTGGAGACAAGCGGTGGACCACGCCGTCTCGCGCAGACATTGCCGGCCTCACGCCCGCAGCATTCAAGAACTTCCTTGCGCCGCTGCTCAAGACAGGGCCGATTGAGCTTTCGATCTTCGGCGATGTCACGGCCGATGAAGCCATCGCCGCTGCCGCTGCAAGTTTTGGCGCGATGCCCCCCCGAACGGCCTCTCCAATACTTCCAAACCTAGCGGGATCGCGTGGGCCTATGCCAACGCCGACCCCCATTGTCCGGACGCATAAAGGCCAAAAAGATCAGGCTGTCGCCGTCCTGTCTTGGCCACTTGGCGGCGGCATGGACGGCGTGCAGGAGGACCGCAAGCTCGAGATTCTCTCGCAGATTTTCAATGATCGCATGTTTGATCAGCTGCGCGAGGCCGAAGGGGCGAGCTATAGCCCGAACGTCAGCAGCAACTGGCCACTGGGCCTGAACAGCGGCGGCAACTTTACCGTCACGTCACAAATCAAGCCGGAAAACATAGATCGATTCTTCGCGCTGAGCCGCAAGATCGCCACTGACTTTGCGTCAACCCCGGTCAGCGCCGATGAGCTCACCCGGGTGATCGCGCCGCTCCGCGAACTGATCGCCCGTGCCTCGAGTGGCAATACCTTCTGGATGAGCCAGCTTGCCGGGGCCACGCGCGATCCCCGCAAGATCAGCGCGCTCAAAACGATGACATCGGATTATGAGCGGATCACCCCTGCCGACATTCAGGCAGTGGCCAAGAAATGGCTCGTCCCTTCCAAAGAGTTCCGCATGGTCGTGAAGCCGCAGTCGAACTAGGGATTGGCGGCGATCTTGCCTTGCACATATCGCGTTGTTATTGGTGTTGCTCAGGGATGCGGGGCTGTAGCTCAGTTGGGAGAGCGCGTCGTTCGCAATGACGAGGTCAGCGGTTCGATCCCGCTCAGCTCCACCATCCTGTCATTCGCCAAAAGGGGGCACAACATCATCATAACTTCATTGGGCCGGCACAAAGCGGATGTATGATCTTCTGATCATTGGCGGCGGCATCAACGGCGTCGGCATCGCCAGAGATGCGGCGGGCCGTGGCCTGAAGGTCATGCTGTGCGAAAAGGATGATCTCGCCAGCGCCACCTCTTCGGCCAGTTCCAAGCTCGTCCACGGCGGTCTGCGCTATCTCGAAAGCTATGAATTCCGTTTGGTGCGCGAATCGCTGGGGGAGCGCGAAACCCTGCTCAACATTGCGCCGCACTTGATCTGGCCGCTGCGCTTCGTGCTGCCGATCATGCCCGGTATGCGCCCCGCCTGGATGCTGCGGATCGGGCTGTTCCTCTATGATCATTTGGCGAAGCGCTCCTTTCTGCCGGGAACGAAGACGCTCAATCTCCACTCGAGTCTTCAGGGTGCACCTTTGCAGGAACAGTTGCAAAAGGGTTTCGAATATTCCGATTGCTGGGCGGATGATGCGCGCCTGACGGTGCTCAACGCGGTCGATGCGCATGAACGCGGCGCTGACATTTGCACCCGCACCGAATGCGTCGCGCTCGCACGGGCGGCTGACAAGTGGACAGCAACCTTGCGCCAAGCGGATGGCGGCACCCGCACCGTTGACGCTCGCATCGTCGTCAATGCTGCCGGCCCGTGGGTCGAGGAAATCCTCGGCAAGATTGGAAACCGTTCAAACCGCCAAGGCGTCCGTCTGGTCAAAGGCAGTCACATCGTCACTAAGCGGCTTTTTGAGGGCGATCATGCTTATATTTTCCAGTCTGCGGACGGTCGCGTCATCTTCGCGATTCCCTATGAGGATGATCATACTTTGATCGGCACGACCGAGGGGGACTGGAGTCTTGAGCAAGGGAAGCCCGAAATTTCAGCCGCCGAAATAGACTATCTCTGCGCGACGGCCAGCGACTATTTCAAACAGCCAGTGGCACCCTCCGATATCGTCTGGACTTATTCCGGCGTTCGTCCATTGTTTGATGATAAAAGCGAATCCGCGTCGGTTGTGACACGGGATTATGTCTTCGATCTCGACACAGGGCAGGGTGATCTCGCCCCCGCACTTTCGGTGTTCGGCGGTAAGTTGACCACCTACCGAAAGCTTGCCGAACATGCGCTGGACAAGCTGTCGGTCTGCCTGCCCGACCTGCGCGCTGGATGGACCAAATCGGCTCCGCTGCCCGGCGGAGATTTTTCACCCCAAAATCGGGGCGCACTCATTGTGGCGCATCAGGCGAAATTCGCCTGGCTCCCAGCGCATCAGATTGCACGGATGACACAGGCTTACGGCACATGTCTCACTTCTGTGATCGGCGACGCGTCAGCGGTGGAACATCTGGGCCAGCATTTTGGCGCAGGCCTTTTTGAAGCCGAAGTCCGATATTTGCGCGACGTTGAGTTCGCCAATTCTGCGGACGACGTGTTGTGGCGTCGTTCGAAACTGGGATTGCGATTGAGCGAAGGCGAACGGATGGCGCTCGACACGTGGTCAGGATGGCGGCGCGCTGC
>JBJOLA010000255.1:0-7436 GCA_046045815.1 Pseudomonadota bacterium | reverse complement strand
ATATTCTTGAAAACCTGTTCAAACATTGGCGCTGCTTCATCCCCATTTTTTCACGAGGAATAGTCGCGAAGTGCTTGAATGGGAAGGCACCTTGGGTTTTGGGGCGCTGATGGGCCGGATGCGGCGCGTGCTTGTCCTTGCAAAATCGAATTCAGACTGTGATTTTGCAAGCATAAGGATTTCGGCTTTGCAGCGCGATGGTCGGGTCCAGGTGTGAAAAGAGTTCCACCCTAATCCGCCTGCATCCGACGAACGTGAGGGTATATCTGGTGGTATATCCCTGATTCAGAAAATAAATTCTGTTCAGTATCAATATCTTACGACCCATTCGCGATTCCCGTAGGGTCACCAAAACACCTTCCAGCGCTGTCCGAAAAATGTCTGATTCCATAGATTTTGCTGTTATCATGTCCATTGGAATTTGGAGAGATGCGGGTCATGTCGATCAACTTGGGGGTGTCAATGAGGGTGACTCGCCACAGCGAGGAAAGTGGTGCCCCCACCGGACTGACAGTAGTAGCGATCAAAGCGGCAAACTCGAGTTGCCGTCGAAATGCTGGTCTCGAAAACCAAAGCGCGATGTGCGGGCAAGGATGATATGGTGCAACAGAATGTGTTGAACTTCACATTGGCCCGACGCGATTCCGACGCGATTTTGCTGTCGTGATGGTTGACCTTTGATGCTGCAACTTACGTGTGGTGACAGCCTCTGCACGCTTTACCCCCGTTTGGGCGGCAGCCTGGGGTGCTGGACGGTCGATGGGCAGGAGATGCTTCGTGTTGGCAGCGCAGAGGCCATTGAAGCATGCGATCCTTTGGGCATGGCGAGCTTCCCACTTGTCCCCTACTCGAACCGAATCGGCGGCGCGCAGTTTGAGTGGCGCGGCGAAACCATCACGCTCAGGCCGAATTTCGCGCCAGAACTGCATGCGATCCACGGTGTCGGCTGGAAAGCCTGCTGGTCGGTTAGCGAATATAGCGAGAGCGAGGCGACGCTGACATATGCGCATGTCGGTGATGACAATTGGCCTTGGCCGTTTGAGGCGCGGCAGCGCGTTTCACTGACCGAGAACCGGTTGACGCTGGCGCTCTCAATCCGCAATCTCGCCGCGTTTCCCGTGCCGGCGAGCTTTGGTCATCATCCCTATTTTGATGCTGACGGCGCGATGCTGACATTCAACGCCGAGCATGTGTGGATGTCAGGCAATGATGGCTTGCCAACCGAACCGGTTGTTCCAACGGGTCAGTTTGACTTTGCGACAGTCAAACCTGTTGAGGGCCGTGTTGTTGATCATTGCTACGCGGGTGTCAGCGGGGAGGCGCGGATATCCTGGGTGGGACGGTCATTGGCTCTGGAGATCATCGCGTCACCGCCGCTAAAGGCTGCTGTGGTTTATGTCCCCAAGGGCGGAGACGCCTTCTGCTTCGAGCCAGTGGCGCACATCAACAACGCCCTCAAACTGCCGGGGCATGAACCCTCGATGCCGGTGATCCCTGCGGGTGAAACACTCGAAACCACAATCACCTTCAAAGCCACTGCCCTAAGACTTAGTTGAGCGCGATCTTGTCCGTATCGATGTAGACCGAATCGACCGCGCCGTAGCGTACCGAGCAGGTGAAGCGGTGCTTGTCTCCCGTCCGGTCACGCCAACCGGCGCGCTGTTCGACGACACCTTCTACATCCCATCCGTCACTGTTCTTGTCGACCGCAGAGATTTCACGGACGCTCGCCGATTGCCCGCCGCGCGTTTCGGCGGCTTGGGCGCAGGCATCGACCGCAGCATTTTCGCTGTTGATCGATCCGCGCGATTGGTCAGACGAACGATCAGGATAGCCGTCGCTCGACGTCCGCCGATTGTTGGAACTTTTTGATGCGGCTGAAGCAATTGCGGCAATCACACCGATGATGGCAATGCCCGCAATAACGTCTCCCGCATCGATGCCGTGATCATGATGGCCCCGGTACCCGCCGCCATATCCGCCGCCGCCCCAGCTATTGCCGCTATAACTGCCGCCGCCAAAGCCGCCGCCCCAATCGGCCAAAGCGGGCGTTGCTGATGAAACCATCAAAGCCGTCGCCATAGTAGCGACGACAAATTTACGCATTACACCCATGTCAGTGATCCTTGCCACCAATCAGCCTCCCCTGAGGCCTGGAAAATCAGTTTATCGTCTTACCGCTTTCGTGTCGATGAACATTTGTGCCGACAAGGTGGGCAGGACAATGCGCGCCATTCGGCCTTTGCGCTTGAGTTTTTGCGAATCGACTGTTAGGGGCGGCCACAATCGGTGCGGGAGCTTCTCGCAACGCGCCCTTTTCTATTGTTTGGAGCAGTGCAAGTTTATGCAAATCATCGTTCGCGATAACAATGTCGATCAGGCGCTGCGCGCGCTTAAGAAGAAGCTTCAGCGCGAAGGCGTTTACCGCGAAATGAAGCTGCGTCGGCACTATGAAAAGCCGTCTGAAAAGCGCGCGCGTGAAAAGGCTGCTGCTGTTCGCCGCGCCCGCAAGATGGACCGCAAGCGCGCTGAACGCGACGGCGTCAAGTAAATGAGCGTGACGGCTGTTCCCATTTCACCAGCGGCCACAGGGTCGCTTGTGAAGCTTTGGGGCGGCGTAGCACTCGCCGTTCTTGCAGCCGCAGGTCTCGCAGTCGCTGGAACGCCGAAGAATGGCTGCAAGATCACCACGGTTTCCGGCCTTGGTTTCTCGCAGATCAAGCCTGGCACCGGGGCCAAGCCCACCGATTCGGACGTTGTGCTCGTCAACTATAAGGGCAAGCTTGCTGCGAACGGGAAGCAGTTTGACGCGAATGATCGCGCACCTTTCCCCGTGACGCAGGTTGTTCCCGGTTTCAGCGAAGGTCTGAAACTGATGCAGAAGGGCGGCTCGTACAAGCTCTGCATCCCCGCTAAACTCGGATACGGTGCGGTCGCCAGCGGTCCGATCCCTGCCAATTCAGACCTGATCTTTGATGTCGATCTGCTCGACTACAAGAGCATGGCTGAAATTCAGGCGGCGATGCAGGCACAACAAGCTCAGCAGGCCCAGCACGGCGGTGCTGGTGCCCCTCCCGCAGGAATGCCCCCACAGTAATAGTTAGGTGTCGGCGGATTCGGCGCGCTCGGCAGAATTTTCTGATCCTCGTTCCAGCGATACTTTGATCATGGCTACGATTGGGTCAGCAAGCACAAGCCCCAGAATTCCAAACAATGCGCCGAGCAGCAGCTGTGCACCAAGCACAAGTGCAGGGGCCAAGTCCACAGACCGTTTCGCGACCATTGGCACGATGATATAGCCATCCACCGCGTGGATCGCGAAATAAACGCCGACCGCCCAAAGGCCAGTTTCGGTGCCGCCAGAAAATCCTACCAGGATCATGAGACCGCCAGAGATAAGCGCGCCGATATTGGGCAGGAAGGCGAACAGCCCGGTCAACAAGCCGAGTAAGCTCGCCATCGGCACATTGCCCAGCGAGAGCAGACCCCAGGTGCCAAAACCCTCGACCACCATCGCCAGCAGCCGCCCGGCCATCAACCGTCTGAGCGTGGCGCCAATTGCAGACGCCGTTGCGTAAAAATTGTCGCGCGAATGGAGCGGGAGCATCCAGGCGACGCCGCGTTCGTATAGGCGCGGCTCAATCGCTAGAAACACGCCAATCACGACGATCATTGCGATGCTGGTAATCACCCCAAGCACACCACTCACCGCTGTCGTCAGCCGCCCGAGCGAATTGAAAATCTCCCGGCCCACTTCGGCGACGGGGATTGAGGTCTTGAGAAGACGCTGGTGCTGAGCCCATTGCACCACCTTACCGATCTGGGTCTCGACGATATTTTGCATTGCCTGCGCCTGATCAACGATCTGGGTTCCGGCAAAAAACATCACCCATGCGAGGAAAGCGATCACGGCGATTGCAACGATCAACAAGCGCAGCCGACGCGGGATAGGCAGAATACGGCCCAAGAGCCGCGTGCCCCCGTCCAGCATCGCGGCAAACACGATGCCGCCGATGATCAGCAATAGGGGCTGCGCCAAAACCCAGATCAGCACCACCGCCACAGCCATTCCGATCCATACCGCCGCCCGCTTCAGCTCCTCACGAACCAGCGGATCGCGGAGTTCATTGGGGCCAGGGGCTTCGATATGGCCAGATTTTGCTGCTGCCATCTTCACTCCGCTTTCGGCGCGTGGAGGCTAACGCCGGATCGGCCGCCGCGCATCGCGGTTGCCCAGCTGATCGGGTTCCACCACTCTGATGTCCCGTCCAGAGAGAAGGTGATGAATTCAGCGCGGCCGCCAATATTTTCCCATGGCACAGGTCCGCCCAGGCCTTGGCGATCAACCGGGAAGCGGCTGTCCGCCGACCGGTCCCGATTGTCGCCCATCAGGAACACATGGCCTTCGGGGATTGAGGTGGCGGGGAAGTTATCCCCTTCGGACATGTCCCCCAGATCAATCGTGTCATAGCTCCGGCCGTTGGGTAAAGTCTCACGCACGACGGGCATCTGGCAATAAAGCTTGCCGTCCTTGCCGCTGACCTTGAGGCCCGGATATTCCTCGTCCTTGCACTGCGTATTCGCGTCGATGGCGATCAACCGTTGGACAACGGGATCGCGGCGGACGGGCACACCGTTCAGGATGACTGTGCCGCCGCGCACCTCGATCCGGTCTCCCGGTAAACCGATGACGCGCTTGATATAATCTTCCTTCACACCGGGAGGCGACGCGATGACGATATCGCCGCGCTCTGGAAGTGACCCAAACAGCCGCCCCTTCATAAAAGGAAGTAGATGAAAAGTTGGCGACACGAAGGACCAGCCAAATGGATATTTGGTCACCACCAGCCGGTCACCGATCAACAGGCCCGGCATCATCGATTCCGACGGAATGTAAAAGGGCTTGGCGATGAAGCTGTGGAAACCCAGCACCGCGAGGATCAGCCAGAAAATCCCTTTGATTTCTCCCCACCAATCTACTTTTGGCTTTGCTGGGGCGATTGAAACCGGGGCCGTTTCGCTAAGTTCATTCACGTTGGATCACACTTTCTGTTCGGGTAGAGCTTCAATGATAACAAAGGCCTGCGCCCATGGATGATCATCGGTGAGCGTAAGATGAATATGCGCCTCATAGCCTGCCGGAATCATCGCGTCGAGACGTGCCTGCGCGCCGCCTGTCAGCGCGAGCGTTGGCGCGCCCGAGGGGGCATTGACGACGCCGATATCCTTCATGAACACGCCGCGCTTGAAGCCAGTGCCGACGGCTTTGGAAAAGGCCTCCTTGGCCGCAAAGCGTTTTGCATAGGTGCCCGCGCGGGTGAAGGGGCGGCGGGCCGCCTTCGCGCGTTCGACATCGGTGAAGACGCGATTTTCAAATCGTTCACCAAACTGATCGAGCGAGTTCTGGATGCGTTCAATATTGCACAGGTCTGATCCGAGCCCGATGATCATGGCGATCAAAGGATTTCAAATGCAATAGCAATGCCAATGGCGATCAACCAAGCGACCGGCAGCAAAGGCAGCAGCGACAAGGTCAAGGCCAACTGTTTGCGGCCAGCCCACCACTGACCCCAGGCAAGCCCATTGAATACAAGGACGAAGATCAATGGTGTTGCCGATACAAGCACGTAAAGTGCGTCCAGGCCATGCGGGCTCTCGCCGATACCCTTCGAAAACACGGCTAAACCAGTCACCAGTATCACCAGCGACGCCAGCACCTGAAGTGCAGCTGCAACCTGGGCCCAATTGGATGGATTCGGCTTTTCACGATCTATCGTCACTGCGCCAGTTCCATTAGCTCACTCTCGATTGCGGGTGGATTTCAAGATCGGTCGAAGCGAAGTCGCGTCCTGTGCACAGCAATGGTTCGCCGCGATCCTTGGCAACGGCATAGACCATCAGGTCGCCAAAGTTCAACAAGCCGCCCCGCCCATTGCCTTTGCCATAGCGGTCTCGGGCGATTGCGGTGATGTCGGCATGGCGGTGCTCGAACGGGACAACTGTTACGCCTTTCTTCAGGAGAGCCGCGATCAGGCGTTCTGTAGCCGCAGCGTAGTTCTGTCCCCGACCAGCGATAACGAGACGCGTTTCGGTCAGCGCTGGCGCTGGGATCGCAGATGAAGTCTCATTCTCAATGGCTTCGCGCAAGTGCTGCCAGCCCGGTTCGTTGAAGAGGATGGCAATGAGGGCCGAGCTATCGATTATCAACGCGGCAAACCATTTTCGTCATAAATTTCGGCTTCGATCTCCTCGCGCGACTTGCCGGGCAACCTATGCAGCGGGCGCACGATTGCATCGATCTCTGCGATAAATTCTTCACGCGACAGGCGCGGCGCTTCGCTCACCGCTAATTTCAGTGCTTCCTCAATCACCTGCGCCTGGCTGCGCCCGTCGCGGGTCAGCTGAGCCAGCAGGCGGGCAGCCTCATCGGAGCGGAACGAAATCGGCTTCTGCCGGTGGCGGGGAAGGGGTGTCATGTCATTCATGAGCTGTCTCCTGCGCTGTATGTAAGCCATACATGCATGATATGCAAGTATGCAGAGGGCGACCCGATCATCCTGAGCTTGTCGAAGGACGAGCAGCATCCATCAGCGCCCGCATTTTGCGGACACTCGCATCCAGCCCGTCAAAGATCGCTTCGCCAATCAGGAAGTGTCCGATGTTGAGTTCGCGAAGCTGCGGGATCGCGGCGATAGCGGACACATTGTCATAGGTCAGCCCGTGCCCGGCGTGAGGCTCAATCCCATTCTTAGCCGCGAGTGCGACTGCATCGGAAATCCGGCGCAACTCCTCAGCGCGCGCTGCGCCGTCAAGATGGGCGTAGCGGCCGACATGAAACTCCACGACAGGCGCTTTCAGCCGGATCGCCGCATCAATCTGCACGGCATCAGGTTCGATGAACAAGCTCACCCGGATGTTGGCGGATGACAATTTGTCGATGAAGGGCATGAGATGATTATCCTGCCCGGCTGCATCCAGCCCGCCCTCGGTTGTGCGCTCTTCCCGTCGTTCGGGCACGATGCACACCGCGTGGGGGCGGTGCTTGAGCGCAATTGCCAGCATTTCATCGGTGGCTGCCATTTCAAGGTTGAGCGGCACCGTGAGCGCCGCCATCAACCGTTCCAGATCATCGTCGCGAATGTGCCGCCGATCCTCCCGGAGATGCGCCGTTATCCCGTCCGCGCCGCTCGCCTCTGCGATCAGGGCGGCCTTCACGGGATCGGGATGATCCCCGCCGCGCGCATTACGGATCGTCGCGACATGATCAATATTGACGCCCAATCTCAATGTCACTTCACCCTGCTCCCTGGCTTGATGGCGGGAATGGCGGCGAGTTCAGGAGGGAGGGCATCTGCTTCATAGGTGGGCACCTCCAGCCGGATTAGCGGGAAGAAAGGAACCCCCAAATCAACCGATCCATTGCTACGGTCGACCAG
>JBJOLA010000174.1:0-10040 GCA_046045815.1 Pseudomonadota bacterium | reverse complement strand
CTAGCCTTGGCCGCAAATTTTGCCGCGAATGCGTCGGCAACGGCGTCGACGACGATGATCCGTTCGGTTGACATGCAAATCTGGCCTTGATGCATGAAAGCTCCAAAGGCTGCGGCTTTCACGGCTTCATCCAGATCGGCGTCCTCCAGCACAATGAGCGGCGCTTTCCCGCCGAGCTCAAGCAACACCGGCTTCAGATGTTCCGCCGCCCGCTTGGCGATGATCTTGCCGACACCTGTGGAACCGGTGAAGTTGATCCGCTTGACGGCCGGATGATCAATCAACGCACCCACAACTTCCGCAGCATCTTCGGGCGCGTTGGTGACGATGTTGACGACGCCATCAGGAAATCCAGCGTCCACAAACGCTTCGACGATCAGGGAATGGGTGCGTGGCGAAAGCTCAGACGCCTTCATGATCACCGTGTTGCCGCATGCCAGTGGCATGGCGATAGCACGCACGCCGAGGATGATCGGCGCATTCCAAGGCGCGATGCCCAGCATCACGCCCACAGGTTCACGCAGGGCCATTGAGAGGCAGCCCGGCTTGTCAGACGGGATGACTTCGCCGCCAATCTGAGTCGTCATCGCAGCCGCTTCACGGATGATGCCCGCAGCAAGCCCGAGGTTGAACATCGCCCAACCCGCCGTTCCGCCCGTTTCGCCCATGACGGCGGCAACAAAATCATCCTTGCGCGCCATCAATGCTTCAGCTGCTTTCATCAACAGATCGCGGCGCGCGTTCGGACCGATAGCTGACCAAGTCGGAAAAGCTGCCGCAGCGCGTTCGGCAATGGCAGCCATATCGCCCGCCTTCATCGCCACTGCTGTGCTGGCAACGGCTCCGGTCATTGGGTTGAGACGGTTAAAGTTCATGGCATCGCTCCTCTATATGTTATAAGTTATAACAATGTTTGTTGCGCATCGCAAGAGGGGTCGCTAAGCAATTTTGATGATTGATCCACTTGCCAAGCTGCCGGGATATGTGCTGCGTCGCGCAACGTCAGCCACGTCAGCGGAATTGCGCCAACGCCTCGCGCCGCTTGATCTGCGGATGACGGATGTGTCGATCTTGTTGCTGATTCAAGCGAATCCCGGTGTGACGCAAAGCGAGCTTGGCCGCATGCTCGACATCAAACGCGCCAATATGACGCCCATCGCCGCCAAGCTGGCGGAACGAGATCTGATCGCGCGCCAGCAGGTGGATGGTCGTTCACACGGCTGGGCCCTCACGGCGGCGGGCGTTACCTTGATGGCGCAGGCGCAAAAGATAATTTCGACATTCGAACGGGCGCTTGTTGAACGCGTTCCGACGGAGCACCGGGCACATATCTTGCCGGTGTTGATGGCTTTATGGTCGCCCGCCTGACAACCGTTCCTTCGCTAGTTGGGAGAGTGGCGGGACTGGAACAATATCACAAAGCACCCCATAACGTGTCAGCATGATTGATCTCAATTCCCTCCGTTCCGCTTTTGCAGGTCGTCTATTGACCGAGCGAGATGACGTCGCGCCGTTCGTGATTGACTGGCGCAACACGTGGCGCGGCACGGCCTTGGCGGTGGCGCAGCCAGAGTGCGTTGACGATGTCGCCAGCGTCGTGAAGTGGTGCGCCGCGAACGGTGTTTCGATCGTGCCTCAGGGCGGCAATACGGGCCAGTCCGGCGGCTCAGTGCCCGGCGAGACGGGGCAGAACATAGTGCTTTCACTAACTCGACTGAACAAAATTCGCGCGGTCGATCCGGTGAACAATACAGTGACGGTCGACGCAGGGTGCATCCTCCAAACCGTCCAGGAAGCCGCAGCTGGCGTTGACCGCTTCTTCCCGCTCAGCCTTGGTGCCGAAGGTTCGTGCACGATCGGTGGTAATCTTGCGACCAATGCCGGCGGCACGGCGGTGCTGCGCTACGGCAATATGCGTGATCTGTGCCTCGGTCTCGAAGTGGTGACGGCATCAGGCGAAATCTGGAACGGATTGAGGGGCCTGCGCAAGGATAATTCCGGCTATGATCTGCGCGATTTGTTCATCGGATCGGAGGGCACGTTGGGCGTGATCACCGGCGCGGTACTGAAAACATTCCCAAAGCCCGCTGCGCGGTTGACGGCATTTCTCGCGGTGAAATCCCCGCAAGATGCGATGGCTCTGTTTCACGGTGTCCAGCAGGCATATGATACGGCGTTGACTGGTTTCGAACTCCTGTCAGACGTCTGCCTCGATCTGGTGCTGAAGCATGTCGAAGGATCGCGTATCCCGCTGGCGTCGCGCAGTCCGTGGTATGTTTTGATCGAATTTACCGATCTCCATAGCGACCAGCGGGCGCGTGAAGCGTTGCAGGGTGCGCTCGAAACGGCTTTTGCCGGGCAGTTGATCCAGGACGCAGTGATTGGCGCATCCGTCGCGCAATGTCGCGCATTATGGTCTCTTCGGGAGAGCATTTCGCCAGCGCAGGGCAGAGAAGGCAAGGCGATCAAACATGATGTCGCGGTGCCAATTTCGGGGGTGGCGGATTTCATAGATGAGGCGCTCGCAGCGGTTGCACAAACCTATCCCGATTTCCGACCGGTGATATTTGGCCATCTTGGAGACGGTAACCTCCACTTCAATTTCTCATCAGCCCCCGGCGCGGATCAATCGGTGTTTGTGGCTGAGCAGGATCGACTCAATCGCATCGTCCACGATATTGTTCGTGCCCATCACGGCACAATATCGGCCGAACATGGGCTGGGCGTACTCCGCCGCGATGAAGCGGATGCCTTCCGCTCGCCGGTTGAAAAGCGGTTGATGGCGTCGATCAAAGCGGCGTTGGATCCAGCAGGTCTGATGAATCCAGGCAAAATGTTCGCCTGAATTGAAGCGCGCGTCAGACCCCGACAACCTGATCCATCGAATATCGTCCCGCAGGCTGGCCGATCAACCACGTCGCCGCTTTGACTGCGCCGGTCGCAAAGATTGCTCGATTTTCCGCGCGGTGGACGAGCTCGATCCGCTCATTGTCCGTCGCGAAATAGACATGATGATCCCCCGCGACAGAGCCGCCGCGCAGTGATGCGAAACCAATATGGCCGCGACCACGGGCGCCAGTCACGCCGTCCCGTCCGCGCTCGCTGTTGGCGTCGAGCGAGATGCCGCGTCCCTCTGCCGCTGCCTTGCCGAGCAGCAGCGCCGTGCCCGAAGGTGCATCGACCTTCATGCGGTGGTGCATTTCAACGATCTCGACGTCCCAGTCCGGGCCGAGCCGCGCCGCCGCGTCACGCACGAGACGGGCAAGCAATGTGACGCCGAGTGACGTGTTTCCTGTCTGGAGCACCGCAACATGGCGCGCGGCGTCGTCAATCGCCTGATGCTGCTCTTCCTCAAGTCCCGTCGTGCCAACAATGATTGG
Organism: Pseudomonadota bacterium; assembly: GCA_046045815.1. Taxonomy (GTDB): domain Bacteria; phylum Pseudomonadota; class Alphaproteobacteria; order Sphingomonadales; family Sphingomonadaceae; genus Aquisediminimonas. Next base: position 6,660 of record JBJOLA010000174.1, on the reverse strand, counting down.
TTTCCCAGTCGCCACCGCCGCACTCAGATTGGCGACCAGTGCTTTGGGTGAGGAAAAATCGATCAGCACGTCGGAAACCTTGGCCAGCGCAATCGGATCACCGCCGACGTCTATCCCGCCAGCATGGGCCAGGCCCGCCTGTGCAATGGCATCGATCAGCACTTGCCCCATGCGCCCTGCGCTGCCGATGATCCCAACCTTTGTCATGTCTTGCCCTTACATATGTTCTTATGCTTCATGCGCGAGATGAACGACTTCCGCAACATCGTGATCCTCACCGGCGCGGGGATAAGCGCCGAAAGCGGGATCGACACCTTCCGCGCCAAGGATGGCCTGTGGGAAAAACACCGGATCGAGGATGTCGCGACCCCCGAAGCCTTCGCCTGCGATCCTGATCTGGTGTTGCGATTTTATGACATGCGGCGAGAGGCTATTCAAATGGCCCAACCCAATGCCGCCCACTGGGCGCTTGGCGCACTGGATGCCGATTGGCGAGGGGATCTGCTGATCATCACGCAAAATGTGGATGATCTCCATGAAAGGGCAGGCGCGCGGCGTTTGCTCCATATGCACGGGGAGCACCTGTCCGCCTGGTGCCTTGCCTGTGATGAACGAACACAGTGGCGCGCGGCGTTGCTGGACCGGCCGGCCTGCCCGCACTGTGGCGCGTGTGCACTGCGCCCCGACATCGTTTGGTTCGGAGAAATGCCCTACCGCATGGACGAGATCGAAATCGCCATTTCGCGCTGTGACTTGTTTGTGTCGATTGGCACCTCGGGGGCGGTCTATCCGGCAGCGGGTTATGTGCGCACAGCCCGACATTACGGCGCACAGACCTTGGAACTCAACCTCGACCCGTCGCAAGGCAGCATCTTTTTCCACGAAAGCCGAATGGGCGCGGCGAGTGATCTGGTTCCTGCCTGGGTGGCAGAAATGCTAGGTTAGCCTACTCCACCCAATCCAGTCCGATATCGCCGTAAAGACCGCGATCATCCTGCCACTTGGGATTGACCTTTACGTGCAGATACAGATGCACCTTCTTCCCCAACATCATCGCCAGTTCCGCGCGGGCCTTTGATCCGATTTCCTTGAGCCGAACGCCGCCTTTTCCCAGAATGATGGCACGCTGGGTGGGGCGTTCGATCAGGATTTGCTGATGGATTTCAATCGAGCCGTCAGGGCGTTCCTCATATTTTTCGGTGTCGACGGCGGCGGCGTGCGGCAGTTCGGCGTGGAGCTGGAGGAACAGCTGCTCACGTGTGATTTCTGCTGCGGTCATGCGGTCTGTCGCGTCGCTCACTTGATCTTCGGGGAAGTGCCACGGTCCTTCGGGCATCGCCTTTGCCAGCGCGGATTTGAGTTCGGCCAGCCCGTCGCCGGTTGTCGCGCTCACGAACCATGTCTCGTCAAATTTCGCCCATTCGTGTAGGGTTTCAACATGCTTGAGCAGCCGACCTTTGTCGGCAATATCCACCTTGTTGAGCACGAGGATTTTGGGTTCCATGCGGTCCTTGAGTGCTCTTGCAATCGGCTCTACCTTGGGGCCGAGGCCACCCTTTGCGTCGACGATCAGCGCGATCACATCGGCCTCACTTGCGCCGCCCCATGCGGCTTGCACCATTGCGCGCTCAAGGCGGCGCTTGGGTTCGAAGATGCCGGGCGTGTCGACCAGCATGATCTGCGTCTCCCCCTCCATCGCGATGCCCATGAGTTTAACACGAGTGGTTTGCGCTTTGGGGGATACGATCGCAACCTTTTGGCCGACAAGTGCGTTTACGAGCGTTGATTTGCCGGCATTGGGTGCGCCGACGATGGCAACAAGGCCGCAGCGCTGGGTCATGAAAGTTTCTCCAATAGTGCCGCAGCAGCAGCACTTTCTGCATCCTGTTTCGATTTGCCTGCCGCACTGGCTTCCCCTGCAGACCCAAGCGAGGCGAGCACGGTGAAGCGCGGGGCATGATGCGGCCCGCTCGTTTCTGTGACGGTATAAAGGGGCGGCTTGCGGTTATGCGCGGCGGCCCATTCTTGCAGCGCTGACTTGGGATGGCGCGGTGCTGCGCTCTGCCCATCGACCATCGGTGCCCACTGTTTGCAGATGAAGGTGCGTGCCGTTTCCAGCCCGTGATCGAGATAGAGTGCGCCGATCAGCGACTCGACGACATCACCGATCACATTGTCGCTATCGAAGGCACCGTCGTCCCGCGCTTGCTTGCCAAGCCGAATATGCGGCACGACACCGAGATTCCGTCCCACCTGCGCACAGACCGTGCGGGTGACGAGCGCGTTGAAGCGGAACGAGAGCTTGCCCTCAGCATCCTCGGGAAATTTCACGAACAGCCAATCGGCCATCACCAATGCGAGCACGCGGTCCCCGAGAAACTCCAGACGTTCGTATGTATCACTGCTGTGGCTACCATGAGTGAGCGCACGGACATAGAGGCCGGGGTCGCGTGGGAGGATGCCCAGCGCGCCTTCCAACCAGCTTTCAACTCCGGTCAAAACCTCTCACCAATGCGGCCCCAGCGCGCGGCGCTAAACCATGTCCAGGGGAGGAGCCAGCTCGAACTGCCATCGGTGGAAAACACCGTAAACCATGCCCGGCCAATAACATTTTCCTGTGGCACGATGCCGATACCTTGACCCTCAACCGCCGGGAAACGGCTGTCCGCGCTGCGATCCCGATTGTCACCCATCAGAAACAGATGGCCTTCAGGAACCGAGAAAATGCCGGTATCGTCCGCTTCTACCGTTCCAAGATCGAGGACGGTGTAGCTCCTCCCGCCCGGTAAGGTCTCGGTATAGCGCGGATATCTGCAACGCTCACTGCCGTCGCTGGCCTTTTCGCGGAATTGTTCAACGTCCGATTTGCGGCATGCACTATTTTCTGTGAGTGGTTCAATGAAATCACCGTTGCGCTTCTTTGGGATGGGCACGCCGTTGAGCAAAACGGTGCCGCCCTTCACCTGGATCATATCGCCGGGCAGGCCGATCACGCGCTTGATATAGTCGACCCTGTTCCCGGGCGGTGCCTTGAACACGACCACGTCTCCGCGTGCAGGCGTGCGCCCAAAGATTCGGCCGGACCAGAGCGGTGGTGAAAAGGGTAAATTATAGTGCGAGATACCGTAGGGCCATTTCGCCACAATGAGATAGTCGCCAATCATCAGGCGCGGCAGCATCGATTCCGAAGGGATACTGAACGGCGCGAAGATGAAGCTTCGCAAGATCAGCACGAAAATGCCGAGCTTCAACAGGAACCTGATGAAATCAGCGTTTTCGGAACGGGCAGGTTTGGGAACAAAGATCGGTGCGTCTGTCATGGATGCGCTCTGCGGTTTTGCGCAGGATGCGTCAAGCGGGGTGGCGGCGGTTGCATCTTGCTTCTATGGGGCTGCTGACTGATTTACGGAGATACTTTCACATGGCCGCGAACCCCTGGTCCTTCCTCGATGCCCAACCCAAAACAAGGTTGGAAACACTGTTTGCGGAGGACGAAGCGCGGGTTGATCGTTTCAGCTGCGGCGTCGCAGACCTCTGGTTTGACTGGTCAAAAACGCACATCACTGGTGAGATGCTCGCGGGCTTTGAGACACTTGCCAAAGACCAGTTGTTCAGCGCGCGCCGAGACGAATTGTTCACCGGGAAGATCATCAACCCGACTGAAAACCGCGCCGCCGAACATAGCGCTGAACGCGGCGAAGGGGCGGCGGAGAGCGTCCAACGTGCGAAGGCGCTTCACCAGCGGATGCGCAGTCTGATTGAGGCGATTGAAGCTGGTGCAATGGGCGAAGTGCGCCACGTCCTCCACCTCGGCATTGGCGGCTCAGCGCTCGGCCCGCACCTGCTGATCGACGCACTTGCCCGAGACGCAGGCCGTTATGATGTGGCCATCGTCTCCAATGTTGATGGGGCCGCGCTCGCCGAAGTGTTCAAACGTTTTGATCCGCACAAGACGTTGATCGCGATTGCGTCTAAGACATTCACCACGACCGAAACCCTGCTCAACGCCGAAAGCGCGCTTGGCTGGATGGTCGGCGCGGGTGTGGAGGACGCGTACGGCCGCGTCATCGCACTCACCGCCGCACCGGATAAAACATTCGAATGGGGCGTGGATGAAACCCGCATCTTGCCGTTCAACGAGACCGTCGGCGGGCGCTATTCGCTCTGGTCGAGCATTGGATTTCCCGCCGCGATGGCGCTCGGCTGGAACGCCTTTGAAGAAATGCTGGAGGGCGCTGCCGAGATGGATCGCCACTTCCGCCTGACTCCTCTTGCCGAAAACGCACCCTTTATCGCGGCCTGCGCCGATCTCTATTACACTCAGGCGCGCGGCTGCCAAACCCGTGCCGTATTCGCTTATGATGAACGGTTGCGGCTGCTGCCGTCTTACCTTCAGCAATTGGAGATGGAATCGAACGGCAAATCCGTGACGCGGGACGGTGCACCGGTCACCGGCCATAGTGCGCCAATTACCTGGGGCGGCGTAGGCACGGACGCGCAGCACGCCGTGTTCCAGCTACTCCATCAGGGCACACACCTGATCCCGGTTGAATTTGTTGCGGTGATCGAACCGGGGCATGATCTGGATGACGCGCATCATCACCAACTGCTCGGCAATTGTTTGGCACAAGGTGCCGCGCTGATGAAAGGGAAGGGGCACACAGACCCTGCGCGGGCTTATGCCGGAGATCGGCCCTCGACCACAATCCTGATCGATCAGCTCGATCCCCGCAGCCTTGGCGCACTGATCGCATTCTATGAACAGCGCGTATTTTCCAATGCGGTGCTGCTGGGGATCAACCCGTTTGATCAATTCGGTGTGGAGTTGGGTAAGGAAATGGCGAAGGCAATCGACGGCGGCGGCGTTGAATTCGATGCCTCAACGCGCGCGCTGCTGGAAAGGGCGGGGCTGAACTAATGCCTTACGACTATGATCTCTTCATTATCGGCGCGGGTTCGGGCGGGGTCCGCGCGGCGCGGATCGCAGCGTCTCACGGCGCAACGGTGGCAGTGGCCGAGGAATACCGCGTTGGCGGCACCTGCGTTATCCGGGGCTGCGTGCCCAAGAAATTGCTCGTCTACGGATCGCATTTCGCCGAGGATCTGGCGGATGCAAAACGCTTCGGCTGGGATGTCGGCACACCGACGTTCAACTGGTCAACCCTGCGCGATAATGTGGCGGCAGAGGTGGACCGGCTGGAAGGACTCTATGGCCAGACCTTCGCTAATGCCAAAGCCGATGTATTCAAGGAGCGCGCAGTCGTCACCGGGCCAAACAGCGTTCGGCTCGACAGCGGCAAGGAAATCACTGCGAAAATCATCCTCATCGCCACCGGTGCCTGGCCTGCAATCCCGAACATGGCGGGGGCAGAACACGGCATCACATCGAACGAAGTCTTCCACCTGCCCGCCCTTCCCAAACGCGCAGTGATCGTGGGCGCAGGCTATATCGCCAACGAGTTCGCCGGGATATTCAATGAGCTTGGCGTCGAAGTGAAGCTCGTCACGCGCGGGGATAAGATGCTCCGCTCTTATGATCAGGAAATCGTCGGCAAGCTGGTCGACAGCAGCCGCGAAAAGGGCATCGACATTCGCTTCAACTTCCCGTTCAAATCGGTGGTGAAGCAAGCCGACGGCAGCCTGCTGATCGACGGCGGAGTTCAAGGGATGATCGAGACCGATCTGATCCTCTGGGCGATTGGCCGCGTCCCCAAGACCGACGGCTTGGACTTGGAGACCGCGGGCGTCGCACTCGATAAGGATGGCGCGGTGATTGTGGATGACTACAACGCCACCAACGTGCCGAGCATCTATGCCGTCGGTGATGTCACCAACCGGGTGCAGCTCACCCCTGTAGCAATCCGCGAAGGCCATGCTTTTGCAGACGGTGTTTTCGGCGGAAAACCCCGCAAAATTGACTATCGCGCGATCCCGACAGCGGTGTTCGCCAATCCCCCCATCGCCAGCGTCGGCCTCACCGAAGAAGAAGCGCGGGCGCAATACGCCGAAGTCGCGGTCTACCGATCAGATTTCCGCGCCATGAAAAACGTTCTCGCCGGACGCAACGAACGCGCGCTTTATAAGATGGTGGTGGACGCGAAGACCGATGTGGTGCTGGGGTTGCACTTGATCGGTCCGGACAGCGGCGAAATCCTCCAGGCAGCCGCAATCGCAGTCAAAGCCGGGCTGACCAAGGCAGCGTTTGATGACACGGTCGCCCTGCATCCGAGCATGGCGGAAGAATTGGTGTTGATGAAGTAGGGGGTTCAGGATGGCTACAAACGCTGCTTTCACGCCGCCTTATTCGGTGCGCGTCAAGCACTGGCCCAATCCGCATTTGATCATGGTCGGGAAACGGAGTCGCGACGCCGCCTATGGGTAGCCCGAACAGGCGTTTGATGTGGCTTACAAAGAGCGGAGGCTTCTCGGCACCACCGTTCACATGGTCAATGATCCTGACTTTATCGGCCATGTCATGCTTCACCATCATGAAAATTACGTCAAGCCTGATTTCATTCAACTGGTTTTGAAGTCAGGGATTGGCCGCGGACTGTTTACGGCGGAACGAGACCTTTGGCGCACCCAGCATTGCAAGAAGAGGCCCGAGCCGAGGCGCTAGAGCCAGTTGCAATAAATATGAATCGTCATTGCGAGCGAAGC